>JAFGBH010000001.1 GCA_016933215.1 Deltaproteobacteria bacterium
AGGGCTGCAAACTCAGGGAGAATCGCGATGGCCCGAGATCTTTATTTCGCCGGACAGACGGTTATCATCGATCACGGAATCGGCCTCTTCTCCATGTACTGCCACCTTTCCGCACTATCCGTAAAAGAAGGCACGTCGGTAAAAAAAGGTCAAGAAATCGGCAGGGTCGGTTCGACGGGGAGGGCAACCGGTCCACACCTGCACTGGGGCATACGATTATCCGATAACTACGTAAACCCGCTTTCCCTTCTTCATCTTTCCTTCGATTAGAAGGCTTCCGAATCTTAAAGGGCTGTGTACCCCGAGGAGAAATGACCGAGAGCGCTCCCGCGAGTCCCGCCTTGTAGGCGGGGTAAGGGGCGCAATATAAAATAAACAGCTTCCTTAATCCCGATAAACGGGATAAGGGCGTTAACGAAATTATTTTCTGCCGGAAAACACAGAAAATCATTTCTAACGTACTAAACAATCGGAGATTCCTCGCAACTGTCTGAGTTATAAGGGATTGCGGGGGAGCTTCAATCTTCGATTTCCTTACCGGGAAGCCCCCCTGTGGGCGGGAAGCTTCACTTATTTATCATAAGGAGATATGCCGTCAAAACATCTGAGACATAAATTGCCCCGTTCAATCATCAGGGCCGACACAAAATCATCCATTGTATTGAACTTAACGGACTCGGCATCTATCTTGGCGGCAATCCAGGCCTCAAAATCACGGAGCTGTTCCATCGACGTTATATCTTTTGCTTTAAAATACTGACGTGCTATCAACTCCTCGTAGGTCCTGGTTGAAACACCAAAATCACAGGGATACATAAGAGGGGGGCAGGCAACCCGCACATGCACTTCCCGTGCACCCGCCATTTTGAGTTCCCTCACCTTATTTAATATCTGCGTTCCCCGCACAATCGAATCATCGCAGAGGATTATGCTCTTTCCCTTAACGGCATAAGGAAGTATTGACAGCTTACGTTTTGCCATCTTTTCACGGGCAATCTGTGTGACCTGCATATAACTGCGATCAGCATAACGATGATAGAGAAAAACTTCCTGATAGTTGATGTGAGACCGCTTATGATATCCCAGTGCATGCCCTATTCCCGAAAGCGGAACAGGCGCCACGATATCCGCCGTGACATCGCCTTCATCAATATCCCTCTGGGCGAGATTCTCCCCCAACTTACTGCGCGCCTCCTGAACATAGACCCCATCTATTACTGAATCAATGCTTGCCGTATAGGCCCATTCAAATGCGCAATAGGCACTCCGTGCCGAGGTAACCTGGCCTACGGTTTGAAATCCCTTTTTGTTAATAAGGACTATTTCGCCCGGCCTCACATCTCTCACATTTTCCATGCCGAGATTCTGGATGGCCCGCGATTCGGAGCTAACCACGTATCGTTCGGAATCCATGCCCAGAATAAGGGGTCTGAATCCAAACCTATCCCTCGCCGCATAGACACCATCTTTTGTCAGGACAACCAGGGAATATGCGCCTTTCACCTTTCCTGCCAGGGCCTTGATGCCGCTTACCACATCGGGCTCTTCGATAATGACCTTGGAGATTGTTTCTATATCATAACTCTTGTAGAAGGTTTTCCCCCGATCCATCATTTCCTGCATGAGTTCTTCGGAGTTAATGACATTTCCGCTGAAGGCAACGGCAATCTCCCCAAGTCTCGATTGCCATTTCATCGGTTGTCGTTCGCGGAGACTCACGTGTCCTATTCCCCACCGACCCTTCAAACCCCGCAATTCTTCATCGGTGAAACTGTCGATAACCTTTCCGTGGTGGGTAGCGTGGTTGATTTCTCTTCCGAAAGAAGAATCGCCGTCGTATTCCTTTTCACGGGACGGAATCAGATCCATCTGCGTCACATCCCTCATTTCAAGACTGTAGGTTGAAATGCCGCAATATTCCTGGCCCCGGTGCTGAAGAAAATCTATCCCCTGGTAAATATCGCCGACGCATTCCCTCTTTGAATAGATACCGAAAACCGCGCAATTTTCCTGGACCTCATTCATTTCTCAGACCTCACCCTGTGTAAATCGCTATGATAATCCTGGAGAGATTTAACATGACCGTGCCCGCCTCGGGCGGCAATAATACCTTTGACGACGGCAACCGCTGCAGCCGAAGTCGTTATATATGGTACCTTGTATTTTATCGCAGCCTTTCGTATATAGGAATCATCGTACTGACTCATTCTCCCGCTCGGCGTATTAATGACAAGATTAATTTCCTTGTTTTTTATACCGTCGACAATATTGGGACGTCCTTCGTGCATCTTCCGTACCGGCTCCGAGTGTATACCCTTATCTGCAAGAAATTCCCCCGTTCCCGATGTAGTTATCAATTTGAATCCGAGCCTCTCAAATTCCCTAGCAACTTCTACTATCGCCCCCTTATCCTTTTCATAGACGGTAATGAGCACAGTCCCTGTGCGGGGCAGCACTTGCTGGGCTGCCTCCTGAGACTTGAAAAAGGCGAGACCGAAGGAATCGGCAAGACCAAGGACCTCTCCCGTGGACCGCATCTCTGGCCCAAGCAGGGGATCCACTTCGGGAAACATGTTAAAGGGAAATACGGCCTCTTTTACTCCGAAATGAGGAACTTCGGCAGCCTTGGGACGAAGTTCATCCAGTTTTCTTCCGAGCATTAACTGTGTGGCGATACGGGCCATCGATATGGCACAGACCTTTGAAATCAGTGGAACCGTTCGCGAGGCGCGTGGATTCGCTTCAAGGATATAGACAACATCGTTCATGATTGCATACTGAATATTCATGAGCCCTACCACATTGAGCTCACGCGCTATCTCTCTGTTATATTTATATATGGTATCGATATGGCGTTTCGAAAGGCTTATGGGAGGAATTACACAGGCAGAGTCTCCTGAATGAACTCCGGCAAACTCAATGTGTTCCATAATTGCCGGAACAAATGCGTCGGTGCCGTCTGCTATGGCATCAGCTTCCGCCTCAATTGCATTTTCAAGAAATTTGTCGATCAGTATGGGACGTTCAGGTGTCACATCCACTGCAACAGCAAGATAGCGCTTGAGCATCTCTTCATCGAGGACAACCTCCATCCCTCGTCCACCGAGAACGTAGGAGGGTCTGACCATCAAGGGATATCCTATCCTTTCGGCAACCTTGAGCGCCTCCTGAAAATTGCTCGCCATTCCCGATTCAGGTTCCGGTATCCCCAGTTTTTCCATCACTTTGCGGAAACGGTCCCTGTCCTCTGCGAGGTCAATCATTTCAGGTGAGGTGCCGATTATATTGACACCCGCCTCGGCAAGCTCATTCGCGATATTGAGCGGTGTCTGGCCCCCGAACTGTACTATTACACCAAGGGGTTTTTCCTTTTCGTAGATGCTCAAGACATCTTCAACGGTAAGGGGTTCAAAATAGAGCTTATCAGAGGTGTCGTAATCCGTTGAGACCGTCTCGGGATTACAATTAATCATAATTGACTCATATCCCTCATCTTTCAGGGCAAAGGCAGCATGGACACAGCAATAATCAAATTCGATTCCCTGACCGATTCGATTCGGTCCGCCACCGAGGACGATTACCTTCTTTCTGTCAGAGGCCTTTACTTGATCGGGTGCGTTATAGGTAGAGTAATAGTAGGCTGCATTTTCCACGCCGCTCACAGGAACGACTTCCCATCCCTCTGTAATGTCCAGGGAAATGCGCCGCTCTCGTATATCCTTTTCCGGTATGTCTAAAAGCTCAGAAAGATACCGGTCGGCAAAACCGTCTTTTTTCGCCCTTTTCAACAGATCATCGGGCAACAGCCCGCCTTTGTGAGCGAGGATCTCCTCTTCCAGTTCCACGAGCTCTTTCATCTGCTCGATAAACCACTGTTTAATATGGGTCTTTTTGTGAAGGTCTTCGACCTTCGCACCTTTTCGAAGGGCCTCATACATAATAAACTGTCGTTCACTGGTAGGTCTGGCCATGAGACCCATTAACTCCTCCAGAGGCTTATCGTTGAAATCTCTGGCAAATCCGAGGCCATATCGATTTATCTCGAGCGACCTGATAGCCTTTTGAAGGGCCTCTTTATAGTTTTTACCGATACTCATGACCTCGCCGACTGCCCTCATCTGTGTGCCGAGTTCATCCATCGCCCCTACAAATTTTTCAAAGGCCCAGCGCGCAAACTTGACAACCACGTAATCTCCCGAGGGCTTATATTTTTCCAGTGTACCCTCTTTCCAGTAGGGAATCTCATCCAACGTGAGACCTGCCGCAAGCATTGATGAGATAAGGGCTATTGGAAACCCGGTGGCCTTTGAGGCAAGGGCTGAAGAACGAGAGGTCCGGGGATTAATTTCTATCACCACCACACGTCCCGTTTCGGGATTGTGGGCAAATTGAATGTTTGTACCGCCGATAACCTGGATTGCCTCGACAATATCGTAGGAATATTTCTGAAGCCGCTCCTGCAGTTCGCGAGAAATCGTGAGCATCGGTGCCGTACAGAAGGAATCTCCCGTATGCACGCCCATGGGATCAACATTCTCAATAAAACAGACGGTAATCATCTGATTTTTTGAGTCTCGTACCACCTCGAGTTCCAGCTCTTCCCATCCCAGAACCGATTCCTCGATCAGTACCTGTCCGATCATACTTGCCGAGATCCCCCTGCTCGCTATCGTATGGAGTTCCTCTCTGTTATA
>JAFGBH010000041.1 GCA_016933215.1 Deltaproteobacteria bacterium
CTCCCTTGATGTCGATACACAGACATCGGCTCGATCCTACGAGGCGGCCCTCCTCGCTGCAGGGGGATTCTGTAATGCCATTGACAGCGTGATAGAGGGAGAGGTCACCAATGCCTTTGCCCTCGTACGGCCCCCCGGTCATCACGCAGAGCATGGAAGCGGTGCCGGTTTTTGCATATTTAATACTATCGCCATCGGTGCACGCCATGCCATGAAAAAACATGGCATGAAAAGAATCCTCATAGTGGACTGGGATCTGCACCATGGAAACGGTACGCAGCACTCTTTTTATAACGAAAAAGAGGTGCTCTACTTTTCGACCCATCAGTCACCCTTCTATCCGGGAACGGGAGGGGTTAATGAGACGGGAAGGGACGAGGGCCTCGGGTATACGATAAATGTGCCCCTGAGAAGCGGGCCCGGTGATGCGGAGTTTGTTAAGATTTACAAGGGAATTCTCGAACCCGTGGCCAGAAAATATGAGCCGGAGATTGTTTTGCTCTCAGCCGGTTTCGATATATATAAGAAAGACCCAATGGGCGGGATGAATGTTTCCACTTCAGGGTTTGCGAATCTCACCCGTATTCTCATGAATATTGCCGAGACATACTGTGACGGCAGATTCGTCGCCACCCTTGAGGGTGGGTACAATATCGACGGCCAGGCCCAGTCGGTCAAGGCCGTGCTGAAGGAAATGAGGGGAGAGACCTACGTATCGGAGAGCTATCTGGACCGTATCGAGAGTCAATCGGAGCGGTCCGTTGAGAGGATAATAGAGAAAGCTATCGATCAGATAAACCCTGTCTGGCATATTTGTTGAGAAGACCTTCGGCATACCGGCTGTTTGTAGAGATCCTGGAAGGAGGATTGAGGATTGAAGATATCAAAAGAAGAAGTTGGGCATGTCGCTCACCTGGCGAGGCTTAACTTTTCCGAAGAAGAAAAGGAAACCTATACATCGCAGCTCAATGAAATTCTGATGTATATGGATATCCTTAACAAAATTGATACGAGCGATGTGGCTCCCATGACTCATGCCATATCCCTGACAAACGCATTGCGGGATGATGTGAAAAGAAAATCGCTCGGAACGGACCGTGCCCTTGCCAATGCCCCGGAAGAGGCGGGTGACTTTTTTAAGGTTCCCCGAGTTATCGACTAAGAGGAAAAATGGATATAACCCGATTAACAATACATGAATTGACTGAACTTCTGCGGGAGGGAGCAACAACCTCCATAGAGATTACCGAGTCCGTATTCAAAAAGATAGAAGCGGTCGAAGAGAGGGTGAATGCCTACATAACACTGACAAAAGATGAGGCATTCAAGATGGCCGAAAAAGCCGATAAGGATATTCGTGAGGGTAAGGCAGGTGCACTTTCCGGCATACCCGTGGCCGTCAAGGATAATATGTGTATGAAGGGAGTAAAAACAACCTGCGGGTCACATATCCTTGAGAACTTTATCCCCCCCTATGATGCCACCGTCGTAAGGAAGTTAAAAGAGGCAGGCGCGGTAATAACGGGAAAAACAAATCTCGACGAGTTTGCCATGGGGTCCTCGACGGAGACCTCCTATTTTGGAGTGACGAGAAATCCCTGGGACCTGGAGCGAGTACCTGGAGGATCAAGCGGTGGTTCCGCGGCGGCCGTTGCCAGCGATGAATGTATCGCTGCCCTCGGTTCCGATACGGGCGGGTCGATACGGCAGCCTGCCGCCCACTGCGGTGTGGTTGGGATGAAACCGACCTATGGGAGGATTTCCCGCTACGGTCTCGTGGCCTTTGCATCATCGCTGGATCAGATAGGACCGATAACAAAAGACGTGGAAGACTGCGCCATCATGATGAATGGGATCGCCGGCTATGATGCGAATGAGTCAACATCAGTCCCGGAGAAAGTTTCTGATTATCGGGCCTTTGTCTCGCGGGACATTGAGGGTTGGACCGTCGGGATTCCGAAGGAATATTTTATCGAAGGTATTGATCCCGAGGTCCTGTCTTCTGTCAATAATGCGATAAAGACCATGGAGGCTCTTGGCGCCGAGTGCCGCGAGATATCTCTTCCCCATACGGAGTATTGTGTTGCCATTTACTATATCATTGCGCCGTCGGAGGCGAGTTCAAACCTTGCCAGGTATGACGGTGTCCGTTACGGTTTCAGGCAAAAGGGGGAAGAGGACCTTTTGGATATGTATAAGACGACACGTTCCTCCGGTTTTGGGGCCGAGGTAAAGCGGCGTATCATGATCGGAACCTATGCCCTTTCGTCGGGCTATTATGATGCCTACTACAAGAAGGCGTCCCAGGTGCGCATGTTATTGCGAAATGATTTCGATGAGGCCTTCAGAACCTGTGATATTATCCTCACGCCGACGACACCGACGCCCGCCTTTACAATAGGCGAAAAGATGGACGACCCCCTTCAAATGTATCTTTCCGATATATTTACCCTGTCAACGAATCTGGCCGGTGTTCCGGGGATCGTGGTACCCTGCGGCTACACGGAAGGCGGACTTCCCATAGCGGTGCAGTTCATGGCGAGCCACTTTGAAGAGGGAAAACTGATACAGGCGGCTTCGGCCTTTGAGAAGAATGCAGGCTTTGCAAGAAGGAGACCCGAACTATAATGGATTACGAACCGGTAATAGGGCTTGAGGTTCACGCCCAGCTCCTGACGGATACGAAGATATTTTGCGGCTGCTCGACGAAATTCGGTGAGGAGCCGAACAGCAATACCTGTCCCATCTGCATCGGTCTTCCCGGTGTTCTTCCCGTTCTGAACAGGAAGGTAGTCGAGTACGCGATGAGAATGGCCATGGCGACTCACTGCCGGATCAATGAGAGAAATACCTTTGCCAGGAAGAACTATTTCTATCCCGATCTTCCCAAGGGGTATCAGATATCTCAGTATGACCATCCCCTGGCCGAGATGGGATATGTCGATGTCGAGATAAATGGGGGCAAAAAGCGGATCGGTATTACGCGAATTCACATGGAGGAAGATGCGGGAAAACTGATCCACGATGAGGAGCAGCCGCTGAGCTATGTGGATCTTAACCGTGCGGGTGTTCCCCTTATAGAGATAGTCAGCGAACCCGACATGAGGAGTCCCGAGGAGGGGGCGGCATATCTCCGAAGACTCCATGAAATTCTCGTCTATCTGGAGATCTGTGACGGCAACATGGAAGAGGGGAGTTTCCGCTGTGATGCCAATGTCTCGCTGCGGCCGAAGGGAAGGGAGAAGTTCGGGACCAGGGCGGAACTGAAGAACATGAATTCCTTTCGAAATGTGCAGAGAGCGCTTGAGTATGAGATTGTGAGACAGCGCGGGGTTCTGGAAAAGGGCGGCGTGGTTGTTCAGGAGACGAGACTTTGGGACGATTATCAGGGTATCACTCATTCCATGAGGGGAAAAGAGGAGGCCCACGATTACCGCTATTTCCCGGACCCTGATCTGGTGGATCTCTCCATTTCCAAAGCGTGGATAGAGGAAATAGCAACAACAATTCCCGAGCTACCCATGGAAAAGAGAAAACGGTTCGTTGGGGAATATGGAATACCTCCCTACGATGCGGGGGTCTTGACCACGAGCCGCGCCCTGGCCGATTTTTACGAAAAAGTGGCGGAGCTCTGCGGGAATCCGAAGATTGCCAGTAACTGGGTGATGGGTGATTTCCTGGCCTATCTGAATGAGAATAAGCTGGAAGTATCGGAGAGTCCTGTCAAGCCGGAGGCCCTTGCCGATATGATCAATCTGATTGATAATGGGACGATAAGCGGAAAGATTGCCAAGGAAGTCTTCGAGGCGATGTGGAAGTCGGGAAAACACCCCCAAGATATCATAGAAAAAAAGGGTCTGAAACAGATGGCCGATGCCGGGGAGTTGGAAAAGGTTGTCGATGATGTCCTCACGGCAAA
Organism: Deltaproteobacteria bacterium; assembly: GCA_016933215.1. GTDB lineage: Bacteria > Desulfobacterota > Syntrophia > Syntrophales > UBA2210 > JAFGBH01. The sequence goes on from JAFGBH010000041.1 coordinate 3,920, forward strand.
TCCGAAACAGATCAAGCAGTATAAGGCGGGGAAGGAGCAACTCTTCGGATATTTCGTGGGACAGACCATGAAGGCAACGGAGGGGAAGGCCAATCCTCAAATCGTCAATGATATTTTGAAAAAGAAACTTTCCGAATGATGATACGACCAATCTCCTGGGAAGAGGAAGGGGTCGTCCTAATCGACCAGAAGGCCCTTCCTCATGCTGAACGGTATGTTACCTGCCGGAAGTACGGCGAGGTTATTGCCGCTATCAATGATCTGACTGTCAGGGGTGCTCCCGCCATCGGAATCGCTGCAGCTATGGGAATAGCCCTGGGTGCCATCGCAGTTTCTGAAGAACCAAAAGAAGTTTTCAAGAAAGCCTTGTACCGCATCTGTGACGAGTTTTCCGAGACCCGTCCCACGGCGATCAATCTTTTCTGGGCCATCGACCGAATGAAGCGGTGCCTCGAGGAGAATCTGGGGAAGAATATCGGTTCGATCAAAAAGACCCTTGTCGAGGAGGCGCGTCTCATCCTGGAGGAAGATATCGCAGCCAACAGGCGTATCGGAATATTCGGGAGAGAATGTATTAAAGACGGCGATTCTATTCTTACCCACTGCAACGCCGGTGCCCTTGCGACGGGCGGGTACGGTACGGCCCTGGGGGTCATACGGGCCGCCCATGAAGAGGGGAAAAGCATTCACGTCTTCGTCGATGAAACGAGACCGGTGCTTCAGGGTGCAAGGCTGACCGCCTGGGAGTTGCAGAGAGAAAACATTCCCGCCACACTGATAACGGACAGTATGGCGGGTTTCGTAATGAGCAGGGGGAAGGTCGATCTCGTTATTGTCGGGGCCGATCGAGTCGCTGCGAACGGTGATATTGCCAACAAGATAGGCACCTACTCCCTCGCCGTCCTTGCCGGAGAAAATAATATTCCCTTCTACGTGGCCGCGCCGCTTTCAACTATTGACCTTGAAGTAAAGAGTGGTAATGATATACCGATTGAGGAGAGAGCCGGCGACGAGGTAGTGGCCTTCGGAGGAGCGATGATCGCCCCGAAAGGCATAGAGGTATTCAATCCCGCCTTTGACGTAACTCCCAATTCCTACATTTCCGCCATTGTGACGGATGCCGGAGTGGTAAGGGCTCCCTTTCACGAGGGGATCGCGGAGATGATGAGCGGAAAAAACGAGGGCACAGGTTCTTAGATGAAAAAACTGCTACTTTTTGATTTTGATGGCGTTATCGTTGATTCGCTGGAATTATATGAGGAAATAGCGAGACTCTGTCTGGAGGAGATAGGAAAACCGATCATAAAAGACCGTGAAGACTTTCTCAGCCTTTTTGATGATAATTTTTATGAGGCAATGCGTCAGAAGGGTGTCGATGTGGGGGCATTTAACAGGGCGGTTGAACGTCTCATTCCGCAGGTCGATTATACCAGGGCAGGTCCCTTTTTTGACCTCATTCCCGTCTTAGAGAAGCTCGGGAAAGAAAATATTCTCCTTATTATCTCTTCGAACTCTGTCGCTGCCATAAAAACAATTATTTCCAAATATAGATTTGATCAATATTTCAAAGAGATACTCGGTGCCGATTTTATGTTCAGCAAGATCGATAAAATCAACTACGCCCTCGAAAAGTGGAATTTCAGCAGGGACGAAACCTATTTTATCGGCGATACACGGGGTGATATGAAAGAAGCGAAGATGGCGGGGGTCAAAACTGTGGGGGTGACCTGGGGGTGGCACCCGAGAGAGAGACTCGAGAAGGCATCGGCAGATTTTCTTTTTGACACGCCCCATGAGCTTCTAATCCTGGCCGATTCAGAGAGCAAAAAATGATTAACAACTGCATCTGCAGATAACAAAGGAGGGGGGGTTAGCATGGATTTCAAATTGAGTGACGAACAGAGGATGTTGAGAGAAACGGTACGGAAGTTCAGCGAGAAAGAGATCGCGCCACTCGTTGAAGAGATGGACCAGGAGGAAAAGTTTATCGAGGATCTCTGGGATAAGGCAAAGCCTCTGGGATTTCTTGGTATGGGTGTGGATCAGAAATATGGCGGTATGCTGACCGACTACCTTTCTTTTGGCCTGATGGGTGAGGAACTGGGAAGGGTTGACGCTGGTGTTGCCACGGTCTATGGGGCGCACGGACTTCTCTGTGCCAACAATATTTCCCGTAACGGAACCGAGGATCAGAAAAAGAGATACCTCGAGCTACTCGCGACCGGGGAAAGAAGAGGATGTATGGGATTGACGGAGCCGGGAGCCGGGTCTGATGCCATATCGCTCAAGACAACGGCCCGCAAGGAAGGAAGCGAGTATATACTGAACGGAACGAAGACATTCATCTCCAATGCGCCTATCGCCGATATCGCTCTCATCTATGCCCAGGGACCGGGAGGGTTGTGCACCTTTATCGTCGAGAAGGATTTCCCCGGCTATTCAGTGGGGAGAAAACTCTCGAAGATGGGTCTCCGCTCTTCGCCGACGGGGGAGATTGTAATGGAAGAGTGTCATGTCCCCGAGGAAAATCTCATGGGCGGCGTTGAGGGACAGGGACTCAAGCAGATGTTTTCGGGTCTCGATGTCGAGCGATTTATGTGGAGCTGTCTTGCCATCGGTATCGCCCAGGCGGCCTTCGAAGCCGCCCTCAAGTACACGAAAGAGCGCGAGCAGTTTGGCCAGCCGATTTTTAATTTTCAGATGATCCAGGATAAGCTGGCGACCATGTTGGTTGAACTGGAAGCGGCGCGGCTCATTACCTATAAGGGATTAACCTGCTGGGATGAGGGTAATTTCAAAGAGGCAAGGATGCTGGCCGCCCAGGCAAAGCTCTACGCCTGCGAAATGGCGGTGAGGGTGACGGGTGAAGCCGTGCATATTCACGGGGGCTATGGGTATATGAAGGAATATCCTGTGGAACGGTATATGAGAGATGCCAAAGTCTTCCCCATAGGTGCGGGAACCACAGAGGTACAGAAACTGATAATCGCTCATTATCTGAGATAAAGGAGCGTTTCTTAAAAAACCGGTTCAGATATTTAATACTTGTATCTGAACCGGTTTTTTGAATTGAACAGCGAGCGCATTCCCCGTTGCTTGCGGCGGGGTTAGCGAGCGAATATAAAATAAACATTTTCCTTAACAATCGGAGATTCCCCGCAACTTATTGCGGGGAGCTTCATTGGTCCCTATTTGGCCTTTGCCTCTTCCTCTTCTTTCAGGACCCTTCTCAATATCTTTCCGACGGCGCTCTTCGGCAGGGTATCTCTGAACTCCACTTCCCGCGGTACCTTGAATGTGGCGAGTTTTTCCTTGCAGAATGCGATTATTTCCTCTTCCGTTACCTTGCCTTTCTGGTCTTCCTTCAGCATGATAAAGGCCTTGACCGTTTCCCCCCGGTATTCATGGGGAATTCCTATAACGGCGACCTCTGCAACTGCCGGGTGTTCGTAAATGGCATTTTCCACTTCCACGGGCGCCAGATTGTATCCCGATGCGATAATCAGGTCCTTCATCCTGTCGACAAAATGTATGAAGTCCTCTTCATCGATGAAACCCCTGTCACCGGTTTTGAACCAGCCGTCTTTTCCAAAGGCGGCTTCCGTTTCTTCCGGTTTGTTCCAGTAGCCTTTCGCCACCTGAAGCCCCCGGTAGTAGAGTTCCCCTTCTTTGTTCCTCGGAACGATATCCCCGTTTTCGTCGACTATTTTTGCCTCACAGTAGACTGGTATCCCGATGGAATCGAGTTTCTCTTTCCTCTCGGGTATGGATATGGCGCCCCCGCTGTTCGTTTCCGTCATGCCCCAGCCGTTTGTTAGGCTTATTCCGGCGAGGGATTGCCACTCATGCTGAACGGCCACCGGTACGGGCGCACCGCAGCCGATCGTAAGCTTCAGGCTGCTGAGATCGTAACTTTTCAGGAGTTCTTTACTTGTCATTAATGCAATAAAGAGGGTGGGCGGGGCAAAGAGGACATTCACCTTGTAGGTTTCGATGACCCTGAATGCCTCCTCGAGGTCGAACATCGGAATGGCGACGACGGTGCCACCGGAATAGAGGGTTGGCAGTGTAAAAAGAAAATATCCCGCCGTATGGAACATCGGCATAATCGAATAGTTTACTATTTTGTCTTTGAAGATCCGTGCGGCATGGAGATGGTTAATGGAATTATAGACGAGATTGAAATGGGTCTCTATGACTCCTTTGGAACGACCCGTCGTTCCTGCGGTATAGAGGAGGAGGGCTGTATCCTCCTTCGGATTGCAGCTGACCTCTTCATCAAAGGGTTCGTATTTCTCGAGAGATTCAAAAAGATCGAGCGTTTCCTCAATAGTCATCTTGGGAATATCCCAGAGAGGTTTTATGGCCTTTGGAATCGTGGGCTCATCGGCGGCAAAATCCTTGATATCAGTGGTGATGACGTGCGAAAGCGTTTTGTTCTCCTGAAGCGGTTTTACCTTTGAATGGAGAAGGTTGAGAACGAGAATCACCTTTGCCCCCGAGTCCTCTATCTGGTATCGTACCTCGTCATCCTGATACATCACGTTGAGAGGCGTATGGATTGCACCTATCTTTGCAGCTCCGTAAAAGGCCACCCAGTGCTGGAGAGAATTGGGAAGCATCGCCGCCACGACATCTCCCTTTTTGACACCCAGGTCCTTCAGGAGGGCCGCGTACTTTCCGATCAGCAGATCTAACTCTTTATAGGTGATTGCCTTATCGAAAAAGACGATTGCCGTGTCATCGGGATGTTTTTTTACGGTTTCTTTAAAGAGGGCGTATATCGAAATAGCCGGTATGTCAGGCAGGACCTCCCAGTACCAGCTGGGATGGGACATTACATAGGAATCGCCCGGGGCGTAATTCTTCCCCTCGTCGATCCATTCCCTGGGATATTCCAGCCTTTCATAAAAACTCTGGAATTCTTCATCGTAGAATTCTTCACCTTTCTTAAACCTGGGTTCCATTACCTTCACGCTCATTATACGTTCCTCCTTTTTTATTTCCCCCATAATGATCTCATGATTGATGAGAAGGCCAAAAGATGTTAATTTTTTACAGGCGGGTGAGATGTCAACTGTTAAGAAAGAACAGACGACTGTCGTGATGAAAAAACGGAATTTTAAATAATATACACTGTGCCGTGATTCCGTTCAAATAAAAAAATTCCTGACAGGGTACGAAATCTCTCCTGTTTGACAACAGGGATTTAAATCCTGTACAATCACGAGCAGTTGCCGAAAAGCAGTGGTGACGCTGAAACTGAGAGCAGATCTGGTCACCGGTTAAAATATTGGGGGGGTGGAACTGGAATGCACGTTGCGGTGTTTGCCGACATTGAGGGGAGTTTCGGCATCTGGCGCATGCGTCAGTGTCGAATGGGGACCAGGGAATGGCAATACGGGAGAAGTTGCCTGACCGATGATGTCAATCACGTGATACATGGTGCCTTTGACGGTGGGGCGGAACGGGTCACGGTGAAGGATATCCATGAATCAGGATTCAACTGTCTCGTTGACAAACTTGACCGGCGTGCTCAGTATGTGGGGGGACATTTCATAAATCCCACCTTTTTTGGAGATGTACAAAACTATGATCTTATGCTTTTTGTGGCGATTCATGCCGCATCGGGAACAACCGACTCCTTTTTCCCCCACACCCATTACGGAATTTTCTCCGAAGTCAGGATAAATGAAAAGCCCGTCTGCGAGATGGATATCTATGGTGCGTACCTGGGTGAATTCGGTGTGCCGATAGGCCTCGTTTCGGGGGAAGATATCGCAGTGAGCCAGGCCCTTTCGGCCCTTCCCTGGGCGAAATCGGTGGTAGTGGATAAGCGTGAAGAGACGTACACCTCCGGGTCTCACAGTGTCGAATACCTCTCGGAGGGGAGGGGAAAATTACGTGCCGCTGCTGCCGAAGCGGTGCGAGAAGCATCCCGCATGAAACCCCTTGTCCTTTCCGGGCCGCTTCATTTCGAGGTGACTTTTCGCGCGGAAAAACTGGCGGACAGATATAATACCTGGGACTTCGATCAGGAGGGAAACGTCGTTACGTGGGATGCAGACACCATGATAGAGGGTTTTGAAAAATTGAACAAGATCACCTTTTTCCCGAAAAGCATTTACCCGGTCCGGAGACAGATGATGTTTTGCATGCGAGTTTTGTACCGGCTGAAAAATACCTACTTTGCCCCGAAACCCAACCCCGAAGGGGCGACCGTAATAGGCTGATGTTGCTTATAAGATGAGGAGAGACGAGCAGATGAATAAAACGATCCATGAAGAGGCGCGCGAGACAGCGGTCATCGCCGATGTTGATGTCCTGGTCTGCGGAGGAGGTACGTCGGGCCTTTTTGCCGCTCTTGCTGCAAGAAGAAGCGGTGCAGAGACGTTACTCATAGAGCAGGAAGGTTTTCTCGGCGGAACCGCGACGTCCTATCTCGTCAATCCCCTTCCTGAAATAATGGGCAAGGGGGGACTTCTCCAGGAATTTCTGGACAGGATGTCAGCAGCAGGTGGATATATCAAAGAGGACCCCTCGAATATCGAATTTGATTTCTCAATGGCCAATTCATTTGACGTGGAATGTTTTAAATATGTTGCGTTGGAAATGTTGTCGAAAGCTGGGGTCAGCATTCTTCTTCACACGCTCTTCGTGAGGCCAATTGTTGAGAATGATGTCATTCGAGGCGTCATCATAGAGAATAAATCAGGACGACAGGCCGTTCTTGCGAAGCGGGTGATTGATTGTACCGGCGACGGTGATGTGGCGGCGGCGTCCGGCGCACCCTATAAAAAGGGGAGGGAAAAAGACGGCTTGATGCCGTCGGTGTCTCTGCTCTTCCATTTACATAACGAAGGTGCGCTCAAGGACCTTCCGACTATCGAAGTCGGAGGAATTTATCTCATCGGACCGCTGATGACCGAGATAGCGAAAAAAGAGGGGATTGACTATACCCCTCCCTACGATGTAGGTTTCCTGGTTCCCATACCGGTGACACCGGGGAAGTTGCTGGTCAATCTTGCCCATGTCAAAAATGTAGACGGTACCAGGGCCGAAGACCTGAGTCGGGCCCATATCACACTGAGAGAGCAGATTATGGAGGCGCTGCAGGTCCTGAGGAGACACCCCTATTTTGAATCGGCATACGTGGCTGCCACGGGGACCCATATTTATATACGGGAGACGAGACGAATTGTCGGAGAGTATATGCTTACCGAGGATGATGCGGTGAAGGGGAAACAGTTCGACGATGCGATAACGTCCTGTCGCTACATGATCGATGTGCATCCCATTGATGATATGGAGGTCGGGCGATACGATAATCATGAACCTTTTGATATTCCCTATCGATGTCTCGTTCCTCTCAAGATTGAAAATCTCCTTGTGGCAGGCAGATGTATTTCCTCCGACAGAATTGCCCAGTCGGCTTTGCGAATAAGCGGTACCTGTATGAGTACGGGGGAGGCTGCCGGAACGGCTGCTGCGCTTTCAATAGAAAAAGATGAGAGTCCGCGGCGACTTGAAGGAAAAGATGTAAGAGAAATACTTGAAAAACGGGGGGTGAATATTAGGCCGGAGAGACATCTCGTGCCCGCCAAATGCATGTTTTAACGGTATCGGAATAACACATAGTCTCGTTATGGATTTCTTGACGTCGAAGAAAGGAGGTCAGGATGTGCAGGTTCTTGAAGGGATAAAGGTTGTTGATCTTACCCAATTCATATCGGGCTCCCGATGTACCCAGATACTCGCAGATATGGGCGCTGAGGTGGTAAAAGTGGAACCGCCCTTTGGCGATACCCTGCGTCTGATATTCAAACTCATAGCCGGTGCGGAAAGAAACTACTCGGTCTTCAACCGGAACAAATTCGGCATTGCCGTCAACTGGAGGAAGCCGGAAGGTCAGGAGATCCTCAGACGGCTTGCTGCGACATCCGATATCTTTGTCCATAATCTCATGCCGGGAACCCTTGAGAGGTACGGTCTCGGCTATGATGACCTCAGAAAACTGAAAGAGAATATCATCTATGTTTCCATTTCGGGCTTTGGCGCGGAGGGTGTCAATCCCGAACGGGGTGCCTTTGACATTGTTGCCCAGGCCACATCGGGGCAGTTCTGGAATGATATGGAAACCCTGAGAACTCCCACAAACTACTGGGGTGACATGATGAGTGGTGCCTATGGCGCTATTGCCGCGCTCATGGCCCTCGTCCACCGAATGAAGACCGGGGAAGGACAGTATGTCGACATGTCGATGCAGGACGTTCTCTACTTCAACAATTACCGTGCGATGATAAACAGGGCGATGGAACCGATTATGAAGGCCGTGGAAGAGACCCTGGGGAGAAGGCCCGATGATGTGCTGAACTCGGATGACAGAATGCCCTTCTACGGTTTCTTCAAGTCGAGTGATGGGAAAGTTGCAATTGTAGCGCTTACCGAGAGACAGTGGAAGGAATTGACTGAAACCTTGGGACATCCCGAGATAGTATCGGACCCGAGGTTTTCCGACGTCGTTGCCAGGATTCATAATCACGAGGAGGCCGTCGCATTCATCGAAGAATGGACATCGAAGCATACGTCAAAAGAAATCGTTCAAATCCTGGAGGGAAAGAAGATCCCCTGCGGTGTGGCGTATACAGTGGATGAGGTAAACAGCGATGAAAATCTTCGTGAGAGGGGGATGTTTAAAAAGATCGTCCATAAGCGATTCGGTGAAATAGATGTGCCCGGTATTCCCTACAAATTTTCAAGGACAGAAGGCGAGATCAGAATGCCCGCGCCAGAGCTGGGAGAGCACAACCGTTTCATACTCGAAGAGTGGCTCGGTTATTCGAGAGAGGATATCGAGAGACTCAATAACGAAGGGATCATTGTCTGAAACAATAGAACAAAAAAAGGGGGGATTGCCATGAAGGTAGTAGCATTTGGCGGGGCGGGTGCCATGGGAAGGCTGGCGGTAAAAGACCTCGCATCGAGAGAGATTGTAAGCGAGATTGTCATCGCCGATTATAATCTGGAAGAGGCCGCGGCACTTGCCCGCGATCTGGGTGAGAAATGTAGTGCCGTAAGGGTTGATGCAAACGATCACGGAAACATGGTTGCCATTGCAGAGGGAAAAGACGTCGCACTGGGAACCATAGGGCCCTTTTACAAATACGAAGAGAAGGTGGCAAAGGCCTGTATCGAGGCGCGGGTCAATTATGTCAGTATTTGTGATGACTACGATGCGGCCGATGCGATTCTAAAGCTGGACGGAGAAGCAAAGGAGGCGGGGATTACCATGCTAACGGGGGTGGGATGGACACCCGGTATTACCAATGCCCTCGCAAAGAAGGCGGCCGATGAGATTGATGAAGTGGAAGATATTGCCGTCTCATGGGGGGCGCACGCATCCGATACGGTGGGTAAGGCAGTCACGCTGCATACGATGCATATCTTTGCCGGGACGGTGCCGTCATTTCAGGGGGGGCGAAGAGTGATGATCCCTGCCGGTTCTGGATGGGAAAAGGTGCGGTTTCCCGAGCCGGTTGGCGTCGTGAATGTCTTTCATGTCGGCCATCCCGAACCGGTGACGATTCCGCGCGTCATAAATGCACGGAGCGTGACGCTGAAGGGGGGGCTGGTAGAACACTATTTTAATATCCTGGGCAAGGCCGTTGCCGGTCTTCACCTTACCACCTCGGAGCGTGGAAAGGATATCCTGGGCGGCATAATGAACCCCCTCCTTCCCTACTTTGAAAAGTTCGATCGGCCCGTTGAGACGGCATCCGCGGGGCGGGTCGATGTGACGGGCAAGAAGGGGGGAAAATGGTTCCATAGAGCGTATGGGGCAGTTGCGCATATGGATGTTCTTACGGGACTTCCCGCATCGATCGCAATCCAGATGATCGGTGAGGGTAAAATCGCGACACCTGGGGTTATGGGCCCAGAGATCATACCTGTCGATGAGTTCCTCGGAAGACTGAAAGAGGGTGGAGTCAAATTCTTTGAGGGGGATGATATGACCACGCCTCTGGAGCTGTAACAGTTTTTCCCCGAAGGGAGCGGCGTTATGACAAGAGAACAATTTGATGGCAAAAACGTCTATATTACCGGCGGCTCAAGCGGTATCGGCCTTGCAGCTGCAAAGGCCTTTTCAAAAAGAGGGGCCAATGCCATCATCTTTGCACGGGGCGAGATGAGGCTCAATGGTGCCCTCAAGGAGCTTGAACACTCGAGAATTCAAGAGACCCAGAAGTTTTCCTCCATGGCCGTCGACGTATCGGAAATTGATGATGTCAGCGTTATCATGGAACGGGCGATAAGGGAATTCGGGACCCCCGATGTTCTGGTGAACAGTGCCGGCATGGCATATCCGAACTACTTTGAGGATATTTCCTATGAAAAATTCGATGAGATGCTGACCATCAATCTCTACGGTATCAGAAACGTCGTCTCCTGCCTTCTCCCTCCTATGAAAGAGGCTCGGAAGGGATATATTGTCAATATCTCATCGATTGCGGGCATTATCGGGGTTTTCGGTTATACGGCATACAGCGCCTCGAAATTTGCCGTCATCGGGTTTTCGGAATCCCTGAGAGGCGAGTTGAAACCTCACAATATCAAGGTTTCGGTTCTCTGTCCCCCCGACACGGATACCCCGCAACTCCATGAAGAAAACAAGACAAAACCACCAGAGACAAAGGCAATAGCCGGGAATGCAGGGATCATGGATCCCGATACGGTGGCCGAGGCACTGATAAGGGGTATGGAGAAGGGGAAGTTCATGATAATCCCGGGGCTTGAGGGTAAATTTATCTATTTGGCGAAAAGGTTTGTGCCCTCCCTGGTCAATTATGTGATGGACGGGGAGGTGAAAAAATTAACGAGATCCCGGGAGAAAGAGTGAAAATTTGCTGAAAGGATAATTGAAAGGAAGGTCCCATGGACGGGAAAAAGGGTAGTGTCATCCCAATTCTTCAGATTATCACGGCTCTCGGAATTGTCCTCTTCTGGATCGGTTTTTTCACCATAGGTCTCGCCCCTGAAACACCGCCCCCCTGTTACTTAGCCTTTGAGCATTCCTTTCCGCTTCCCGATATACTGCTCGCTTTCACCATATTTAGCGCAGCGGTTCTTCTTCTCAAGGGGCACCGGCTCGGAAGGACGCTCTCGCTTGCATCATCGGGTGCACTCATATTTCTCGGTCTTCTTGACTTCAGCTTTAATATCCAGAACGGTATGTATGCGATTTCGGCCGCGGACACGATTCTCAACGGGTTCATCAACGCCTATTGTGTCATGTTCGGTATCGTGGTGATTCTCCGGTTACAGAGTGATAGAGGGAGGGATTAGTACGAGAAAGGTACTGATTACAGGCGGTACCGGTTTTATCGGGAGCCATCTGGTGAGGAGCAATATCGAGGAGGGAAACAGCGTCAGCGTCCTGACACTCCCCGGTGACCCCGGTATTCCCGATATCGAATCGCTCGGCTGTGAAGTGATTGCCGGTACTATCTGCGATGTCACCCTCGTTGAGAAACTATGCCGTGGTCAGGATATTATCTTTCACTGCGCAGCCGTTGTCACGGACTGGGCACCGAAAAGGCTTTTTAACGAGGTGAACATCGAGGGTATGGAAAATGTCTGCCGTGCGGCGGTTGCGGCGAAGGTGGGACGTTTTGTCGAGATCAGTACGAACGATGTCTTCGGTCTCGTTGAGGGAATGGTCATCGATGAGAACTATCCCTATAAAAAATGGGGCGAGCCCTATCCCGATACGAAGATTGCGGCGACGGAGATTGCCTGGCAGTATTTCAGAGATCACGGTCTTACCGTTACCATGGTCTATCCCTGCTGGGTTTACGGACCCGGCGACAAGACCTTCGTCCCCCTTACGGCCGATGCGATTGTGAAGGGTGAGATGCTTTTCTGGCGTAAAGATGTTCTGGTATGGCCCACCTATATCGATAATCTCGTAGATCTCCTCATGCTTATCTCAACAAACGATACTGCGGTAGGGAAGGGGTACCTCGTTCATGATGGAGAATCGACGACCTTTCAGAATTTCTGCGCCATGATTGCGGAAAATCTCGGCCTCCCGGGGCCGGGATTACATATTCCCTACGGGGCGGCCTATGCCGCTTCACTGGTGATGGAGGTGGTCTGGTCTCTCCTGCGGCTCAAGACCCGCCCCCTTCTTACCACCTATACCGTCAAAAATCTCGGGTCCCGCCTCCAGTTTTCCATCGAAAAGGCGAAACGGGAACTCCAATGGAAGCCCCCCGTTTCATTTAAGCAAGGTTTTGAAGAGACGATGCGGTGGCTGAAGACCCTCGACCGTCAAACCCTGAAATTGAAATAAACTATTGTTTCTCAGGAAGGAATAAAACTCTTTTCCCTCACCTCAACGAGCGCGATGGCATCGACGGGACAATCGCCCGTACAGAGACCGCAGCCGATACAGAGCTCCGAATCGACACTCGCACTGTCATCGTTCATGGAGATAGCCTCCATGGGGCAGATATCGATGCAGGACCCGCAGGAGGTGCATAATTCAACCTCCACCGATGCACGGTAGCGGCTCGGAGCAACGATCCCCTTGGTAGCCGGGCTTTTCAGATAGGGAATTGCCTCGCAGCAGCACTCACAGCAGTTGCAGAGTACTGTTCCCACACCTGCCTTATTCTCCGTGGTGTGAACAAGTCCTGCCTCCTCACATTTCTTGAGAATTTGCTTGGCCTCTTCGACATCGATCTTCCTTCCCGTTCCCCTTTTGATCGCGTAGTCAGCCCCTTTATTGAGCTGGAGGCAGACGTTGAGCGGTTTGTTGCATTTTTTCATGATAAGCCTGCACGTGCAGTCGGTGACGGCAATGTTCCGGGCCCCTTCGACGATCTTTGCCGCATCCTCATAGGGAAGGATCTGGGTTTGTGACTCGATTCCCTCATTAATCGGGATTACCCGGAAGAAGGGAGGAAAATTTATCGCTGTCAACATCTCCGGTATCTGCGGGAATTCCTCATCCATATATTTAACCCAGAGATCGATCATCTCCCGGGGTGCATCCTTCCAGAGAATTGTCGCGTCGTGAAACTGTATTATATGATTGGGCATGCGGTAGCGGGTGACCCCCTCCTTTACGGCTTCAAAGGCCACCCCTTTGATAAAGAGCTCATGAATAATTGCGCTCATTTCCTCGATGCCCTTGCCGAACTTTTCTGCAAGTTCTTCTGCCGTCCCCGGCATGGCGCTCAGTATCTCGGCCTCTTCTTCGGAACAGATCGTGCGCCATATCTTCGGAATTATAGTCGAATTTTCCGTTCCTATTTTTTTTGACAGATTTTGATACAGGTCAGCACTGCTCATGGTTCCCTCCAGAGTTTTGGTGTCGATACCCCACTTTTTGATATCGTGCTTCTATCATAAAACGAAAGAGAATTCAAAACCATGGTTTCAGTTTGAAATAGTGAGTATGATCGCCTATTGTGTGGCGATGGTGACCACGGATATCGCTCGATATAGGTTGACAGGACGTCATTTTTTCCCTACAAGAAATCGATAGAGCGGGGAGGGCAAGGGCACTTTTAGTGTATAGAAGTGTGGAAGCGATTTGCGGTCTCATTGAAGCTCCCCGCAACAAGTTGCGGGGAACCTCCGGATGTTAAGGAAAATATTTATTTCTTATTCGCTCGCTAACCCCGCCGCAAGCAGCGAGATTACACTCGCTGTTCAGTTCACCGGAATTTCGAAATTTAGATTGATTATATGGCGCTTATGTTTCAGCGGGATCTTCAATGCTCGAAATAAATTTCATGGGATAGCTGAGTGGAATCTGTCTTTCTTCTGAACCAGACAGTCAAGGGGTTACTTCTCTACCTGATACAATACGGAAACGGCCTCCTCGTTCGCCACGGAGGGGTCAGGGTCAATTACACCAGGAAGATCAATCATTTTGCCCTCTTCTTCATACCGATGTACCTTGACAGGGTGTTCGCCTATGAGAACTCCCTGGGGCTCTTTGTGCTCGGTTCTTGTATGGTCGTCGTTACCCTCGCCATTTATGTAAAACCGGTGCGGGACAGGGTGCCCTTCATTGCCACCATGTTTCTTTCCTTCGACCGCCCAGAGGACCGGCCCCGCACCTTGCTCTGGCTTTCCACGCAGATTACCACCGGCTTTCTCGTCATTATTCCGATGATTATCCTCTTCGCCCAGCGGGGGCTTCTCGATCTCGTCCTGATTCCCATTTTGATTAACGGGATCGGCGACGGACTAGCCGAACCGGTTGGAGTGAGGTTCGGAAAACATAAGTACGAGGTCTACGCGCTCTTTACGGACAAAAAATATGTACGGAGTCTTGAGGGGAGTGCCTGCGTCTTTATCGCCAGCATTCTGATCGTAGCCTTCCACTTCGTCTATTTTACACAGCCACAATTTATCGTTGCCCTTATCGCTCTTCCCTTCCTCATGACACTGGCCGAGGCCTTCGCACCCCACACCTGGGACACGCCATTTCTCTTTTTCGTCGGCTACTCGTCCCTTTTCCTCATCAGCCTCATTTAAGCTTTTGTTCGAACGTCATTTTTTCTCATCCATCTTTTCCCTGAGGAATTGAAATCCCGGTGTGATAGTCTCGGTAATATTCGTCGGCATGAGGAACCTCATCGGGTATCCGATGTTCATATCGCCCCCCGATTTGAAGAGATTTTCCAAGACATAAAAGAGAAGAAATTCCGGCAGTCCCATGGCAAGCTCATGGTCCATAATTCCCGCAAATGACCTGTCCCCCGCACCCGGTATCACGATCTGAGGACTCTTGGTGACAAAGGGGGCGTAGCCTCCCTTGACACAGGACTCGCCGTAGCCCTCGAATGGGGAAAGGGGTACATGCTTGTATTCGTAGGAGACGGCATGGATGAGGTGTGTCAGCTGCACGCCGTCGCAATATATCAGGACCGTATCGGGAATCACCACCGTTTCGGGAAGGGGTGAAGAGATGAAGCCGCAGTATTTTCCCCGATGGCTTTTCAGAAGATTCAATCCCCCTTCAATCCTCCTTGTTTCC
>JAFGBH010000042.1 GCA_016933215.1 Deltaproteobacteria bacterium
ATCTTGGCATTTTTTATATACTTGTTACTTATTGACATGACTAGACTTTTAGCACATTTCATAGTGCTGTTCTAGTCAAGACCCTAACCGAAATAATATGCAGCCATACTCTCCGCCTGTCGGGCATAGTCTTCAAAATTATCTTCATAATCACCGAAATGATATGCAGTCATACTCCCTGCTCGACAGGCATATTCCCACTCGGCCTCAGTAGGAAGACGATATTTGCTTGTTTCCTCCCTCTCATTCAGCTTATTGATGAATGCCTGGGTATCATGCCAGGATACGCTCTCCACAGGACAATCATCGCTACAGCCCTTATTATAATATGATGGATTATTTTCCATAAGCTTCTTCCACTGCCCCTGAGTGACTTGGGTTGTCTGCAGGTAATAGGGTTTCGTGAGCATTACCTGATGCTGCTGTTCATCTCCTCCACGCCTCTCTTCATTCTTGGGGCTCCCCATCATAAAGGTTCCCGGCTCGATCAGAATGAATGTCATGCCGAAGGTGTTGGTGAAAACCCTCGGCACGATGGCTTCTATCCTTCTTTTCATGGTCTCCGGATCGGGTACAAAATACTCCATGTCCCTGAAGAGCTTCATGGCTTTTTCGAGATCGCCCGTCTTCTCCGCCTCTTCAATAAACTTTTCAAGTTTTTCAAGATTATTCAGACGGCGGCTCACGGCCTTAAGCATGGATCGGGCCTCTGAATGTAGTGGTTCACGCCCCAGCACTATTTTGAGCAATGCTGCCACATTAGCTCGCCGTCGAGCCTTACTGGAGTTTCCGGTTCCTTCTTTCTCGACATTGCCATGAATGGAACCGACGGAGGTTCTTCCCTGTTGGCTTGTGTCTCTTGTGTCACCAATACTCGTGCCAGTGGAAACTGGTGTGGCGTTCGGCGGGGCGACACGGGTCCCGCACTGGGGACAGAACTTGCTGGAATATGAGATCTCAATCTCGCACGCAGGATTCGGGCATTTCATCGAATCACTTCTCCTGGACATTCTGCATTGTAAATGAAGCCTTTGATTTGTTTTAGATAAATCTGGGATTTACCCCCACGGAAAGCATCCATAGACAAGCATTTTTATTGAATGTTGTCAATGATTTTGAATATAAACATTTCAAACGGGAATTGACAGGTCTGTGAGGTTTGAATTGAGCAGCGAGCGCATTCCCCGCTGCCTTTAGGCGAGGGAAGCGAGAATAAAAAACAGATATTTTCCCCAATCCCGACAATCGGGATAAGTGCGTTAACGACTTTATTTTCTGTGTTTTCTGACAGAAAATAAAGTCTAACTTACTAAACAATCGGAGATGCCCCGCAACTTGTCGGAGTTATACGGGATTGCGGGGAGCTTCAATCTTCTCGACTCGCAGGCAAAGAGATTGCTTTCGAAGTAGGTCGGTTCGGGTATGAGATTTTTCTGAAACTCCACCTCTTCCTTACTGAAATACAGGGTTTAGATTTTTATCTGAATATCAACGATTTCATTTGATAACATGGAAACAGTTTGATAGCAAAAACAAGACCTGACCCCAAAATTCCGTTCGGCTAAAAGAGGAATTAGATAATGCGCGTAAATACAAAAATATTTCGGAGAGATTGGGAACAGCAATGCAAATCAGGTAAAAATCATTTTGTGAGCCTGGTTATCTGCTTGGTGTTTTTAATTTCAGCCTTTGCATATTTACCCGCAGAAGCCCAATGGCCCCGCATTGCCTATTCAAAAGATGGAACACCAATCTCATATGAAACCTTCGGCACAGGAGAACCAACTCTGGTATTTGTACATGGTTGGAGTTGCGACGCCCGCTACTGGCGTTCCCAGGTGCCAGTGTTTTCGAAAAAACATCGTGTTGTCGTTCTGGATCTTGCAGGCCATGGCCATTCAGGGATGACCCGCACTAAGTATACCATGGCATCTTTCGGCGAGGATGTTCGGGCAGTAACAGAATCAACGGGCAGTCATAGCGTTATTCTGATAGGTCATTCCATGGGCGGCTCAGTGATTGCAGAAGCGGCCCGCCTCATGCCTGAACGGGTGATTGGCTTGATCGGTATCGATACCCTTGAAAACATTGAGTACCCGTTAACTCACGAAGAACTCAGAAAGATGATCGCCCCCCTGGAGGAAAATTTTCGAGATGGAAGCAGGCAGTTTGTGGGCGAGATGATAGCATCCAGCACCGATCCACAGCTTCGCGAATGGATACTCTCAGATATGTCAGCTGCGCCGACCAGCGTTGCTCTAAGCGCTATGAATGAAATGATGACTCAGTACATTACCGGTGAAGCGGCAAACGTATTTGAGCACATTCGAATTCCAGTTATAACTGTAAATGGGGATATGTGGCCCATCAATTATGAAGGAAACCGTCGACATATGTTTTCTTTCAATGCTATTGTCCTGAAGGAAGCGGATCATTTCTTGATGATGGATCGTCCCATTGATTTCAACAAAGCATTGGAAAAAGCAATCATTAAACTAACAGGAAAATGATCGAAGAATCCGAACAAGGTCATCCAGTGGATCGCAAAAGGTATGCACCCGCTGATGCCCACAGTTATATCTATAAACATTTCTATTTGTAATTCTTGATTAACATATACAGAATCATCCAATGATTTGCAGGCGGAGTTACTAATCTGATTTTTCTTGAAATCCTGTCAAGTAGCAGTCTCAGAATCCCTTTGCACTAAGTAGTTCAAAATACTATAATCATCAACATATTAGGCTTTTTCAAGGGGGGACCAATGAAACTGAAGACCAATAGAGTCGTTCTTGATGGCCGTGACGGGAAGATAGAAATAGAGAGAAACCGGTTCGGCATCCCTGAAATATCCGCACATAGCCTTGCCGACCTTCAATTCGGATTGGGGTGGGTCCATGCCAGTGACCGGCAGGTCCAGGTCCTGTTAACAAGAATTCTCCTGCAGGGAAGGGCCGCGGAATGTCTGAAGAACGATGAGGCCCTGATTGAAATTGATAAATATATGAGACGGATGAATTTTCTGCCCGATGCCGAAGAAGAGGTGGAAAAACTCGATGATGACGTAAAAATACAGATCGCTTCCTACGTTGACGGATTCAATCGTTACCTTTCGGATAATAAACCGGTCTATGAATTCAGACTCATGGGATACGTCCCGGAGCCCTGGGATATCAGAGACTCACTCCTGATTGCCAAGATAATCGGATTTATCGGGCTTGCCGATGCACAGGGCAACATGGAAAAGCTCCTCATTCAGATGATACAGAATGACGTGGAAGAGGCGAAGCTGCGTGAACTTTTCCCCTACCTGTCCGAAGAGATCGACTATGACCTCATCAAGAAAATCAGTCTCGATCCGCCGCTCATTCCCGAGGCGGTCAAGTGGCTCGACAAACTGCTCAGATTTTCCGCATCCAATAACTGGGCCGTTTCGGGAAAGCTCACCGAATCGGGGAAGCCGATCCTCTGCGGCGATCCACACCTTGAGGTAAACCGCCTTCCCTCGGTCTGGCAGGAGATCGTGATGATTCTTCCCGGTAATAAACTGATGGGGGCAAGCATACCCGGTTTGCCCGGTCTCATCATCGGCAGGACAAATGATATCGCCTGGAGCGCCACCTATTCCTTCATGGATATGCTCGATTACAGGATCGAACACTGTCGTGACGGCAAATATAAAAGGGAAGACGGATGGAAGGACTTTACTATCAGAAAAGAGAGTATCGACGTCAAGAAGGGCGATTCCATCGAAATCGATGTCTATGAAAATGAACACGGCCTTCTCGAAGGGGATCCCGAAAAGGAGGGGCATTATCTCGTCCAGTCCTGGTCTGCGAAGGATGGCTGCGGAAGCGGTGATTATAACGCAATCCTAAAGCTGCCCCATGCGAAGACCGTTAAAGACGCCATGGACTGTTTCAAGATGCTCGATGCCGTCTCCATGAACTGGGTCGTGGCGGATAGATCTGGCAATATCGGCTATCAGATGAGCGGACGGCTCTTTAACAGGCCCCGGGGAGTAAGCGGAATGCTGGCACTCCCTGCATGGGAGACACAATATGACAATGACGGTTTTGTCGATAAGGATAAACTCCCATCAGTTTATAATCCGGAAGATGGCATTGTAGTCACGACAAACCAGGACCTGAACTACCTCGGCGAGGCAGATCCCATCAATCTTCCCATGGGTACCTACCGGGCTGAGAGAATACGGGACCTTCTGCTGAGCGGCGAGAAATTGAATGTCGAGTCTATGAAGAAAATACACTTCGACCTCTATTCTCTGCAGGCGGAACGTCTCATGGAAACGATAAGACCGCTCCTGCCCGAGACGAATAACGGAAAGATTTTGAAGGAATGGGATATGCGGTACGATACCGACTCGAAGGGAGCCATGCTTTTTGAATCGGTCTATCGGGCCCTCATCAATGTTGTCTTCGGAGACCACGGCATCGGAAGAGACGTCGTCGAGTATATCCTGAAGGAAACAAGCCTCTTTAACGATTACTATGCAAATCTGGATAATGTATTGCTGCAAGAGACTTCGGCCTGGTTCGAGGGCAGGGAAAGAGTGGAGCTTTTCAAAGAAGCAATCGAAGAGGGGCTCAGGGTCGATGCGGTGAGGTACGGGGATTCGAGAAAGATTATGCTTTCCCACCTTCTCTTCGGGGGACAGATTCCGAGCATCTTCGGCTATGACTATGGTCCCGTGGAACTCCCCGGTTCCTGCGCGACGATACCCCAGGGCCAGATTTTCAAGTCTGCGGGCAGGGTCACCACATTCTGTCCCTCCTACCGGTTTATCGCCGATATGGCCTATGAGGGAATCCACTCCAATATTGCCGGCGGCCCCACGGATCGGCGATTCTCACGGTGGTACACCAGTGATATCGAAAACTGGCGCCATGGTGTGTATAAGGTTTTACCGTAGCGGTATTCGGACTTACTTTTTGACTCCCTCAATGAGCGATCGGTTGATCAGCGCCTTGTTGTAGGCGGCGAAGATGTCTCTCCGTGAGAGTATTCCCACGATCTTTCGGGGATTTTCGTTGTCCACCACGGGGAGCTGTTCGATGTTTTTAAACCCGATTTTTTCAAGTGCACTGTCGAGGTTTTCGTCCTTCGTGATGGTGATTACCTTTGATGTACAGATGTCCTTTGCGATGACCAGATCCTCAAGCCCCTCTTCCATGATGATTGCCTTGAAGTCCTGAAAAGTGATGATTCCGCTGAGGAGACCTTCTCCATCTACGACGGGGAAGCTCGAGTATTTGCTGGCGAGTGTGGATTGGAGCAGGACGTTGAGATGCATGGTTTCAGAAACGGTTTCCACGTCCTTTGTCATGGCATCCTTGACCAGAAGCGACTTCATGATGTTGACTTCTCGTCCTGCCTTTATGTCCGTTCCCCGCCTTACGAGTTTCAGCGTGAAGATCGATTCCCTGTTGATCTGAGACGCTATAATGTAGGCGATAATGCAGGAAAGCATAAGGGGAATGATGCTCTTATAATCACCCGTCATCTCAAATATGATGAGTATGGCGTGCAGGGGTCCGTGCGTGGTTGCCGCCAGAACCGCTCCCATTCCGACGAGACCGTAAGCACCCGATGACGCCGTTATGCTGGGAAAGAGAAGGTGGATAAAATAGCCGAATGAACCTCCGGCCATGGCCCCGATAAAAAGGGACGGCGCAAATACCCCGCCGGAACTCCCCGATCCTATGGTAAGCGACGTGGCCGCAATCTTTACAAAGACGAGGATGACCAGCATATACCATGCAATATCTTCCCAGAGTGCGAGATTGATGGCATCATATCCTACCCCGAAAATGTGGGGCAGAAATATGCCGATAAACCCCACCATAAGGCCCCCCACTGCGGCCTTTGTATAATTGGGAATGGGTATGCGCTTGAAAAGGTCTTCCGTTTTGTAGAGCATGGTGGTGAACAATACACCCGCCAGACCAGCCACAACGCCCAGGATTATATAGAAGGGGAGTTCAAGGGGGCTGACCAGTGTAAAGGGAGGGACGAGAAAGGCGGGATAATCTCCCAGGTGTATTCTGGAGATAACGGTTCCCATCACGGAAGCGACGATTATCGGGCTGAAGGTGGCGATTCCGTAGTTGCCGATAACTATTTCCATGGCAAACATGACGCCCGCGATGGGTGCATTGAAGGTGGCCGCTATTCCCGCGGCCGCCCCGCAGCCGACAAGGGTTCTCATTCTGTCCGCCGAAACCCTGGTCAACTGTCCGAAGAGGGAACCGATTGCCGAACCTATCTGGACAATGGGGCCTTCACGCCCCGCCGATCCCCCGGTCCCTATACAGAGCGCAGAGGCGAGAATCTTGACGAGAAAAACCCTCTTCCTGATTATGCCCCCTCTTATGGCCACGGCTTCTATTGTTTCCGAGACACCCGGCCCTCCTGCTTCTCTGGCAAAGAAGTAGACAATGGGGCCTACGATGAGGCCGCCTATTGCAGGGGGGAGCAATTTTGCGTACCAGGGCAGCGCCATGACATGTTGCAGAAAATTTGTATCGCCGGCACCGAAAGAAATGGACTGGAAAAAACGGATGAACAATCTGAAGACAACCGCCCCATAACCGCCGAGCACTCCTACAACGATTGCCATCACAATCATGATAACGTGCTCATTCAATCTGAAGTGAAAATTAATGCCGCTCAGCGGATACTTTTTCATAGGAAGATTCGTAATTTTTGATACTGATTTTTTTTAAACTTCCTTTTATTATCTTTGAACCCCCTTTTTTGCAATAGAAATATTATAGTTACGCAATGTTGGCCTTTTTTTCTACGCCAATCTTGTTTTGCCCTCTTCAATGATGTTGTGTTATAGACGTCCCGTATCGGTAATTTTCTTTCTGTAAGAAACGATTATGAAGATTATATCCGCTGAGTTCATAAAAAGCGCCACCGACCCGTCTCACTATCCCGAGGATACACTTCCCGAGATAGCCTTTGCGGGAAGATCAAATGTGGGGAAATCCTCCCTCATCAACACCCTTCTTCAGAGAAAGAAGCTGGCGAGGATGAGCAACACACCCGGACGCACCCAGCTTATCAACTTTTTTCTCGTCAACGATGAGCTTTTTTTTGTCGATCTCCCCGGCTATGGCTACGCAAAGGTGCCCCTTGAGATAAAAAAGAAATGGGGTCCCATGGTGGAAAGATACCTGAAGTCGAGAAAAAATCTGCGGATGGTGATCCTGATCCTCGATATCAGGAGAGATCCCACGAAAGACGATCTCTCGCTTGTAAGCTGGCTTTATACCTACGGCATTAAACCGGTCTTTGTGCTGACGAAGTCGGATAAGCTTTCAAAAAGCAGGGTGGCCGTGAGGCGTCGTGCAATCGGAGAGACCCTGGAAGTATCCGATGATGCGCTGGTAACATTTTCGGCCAGGACCCGCGAGGGAAGAGAAACTGTCTGGAATGTGATTGTTGATTCGATCACAGTATAGCTTTTAATGTAACTCATTATAATCTCGCACTTCTTGAATTATATCCTTTGTCAGAGCTCAAAAAACTTTCAATTCTGCCTTGACATGAAAGTTAATTTCTGGTACCTGCACCCACGATAAAAAAGTGCTGACCGCCGGTCATTCTCATAGACAAATTTTCATATATGAAACACGAGGTGTAATAGACGTGGTTAAAGATAATGATAAAGTAGGCGCCGTAATGGTTGTAGGTTCGGGTATTGCAGGAATTCAGTCTTCACTGGACCTTGCAAATTCGGGTATGAAGGTATACCTCGTTGAAAATGATATCAGCATTGGCGATGTCATGGCTCAGCTCGACAAGACCTTTCCCACCAATGATTGTTCAGCCTGTATCCTATCTCCGAAACTTGTCGAAGTAGGAAGACACCCGAATGTAGAAATTCTTACGAGCAGAACGGTAAAATCTGTTGACGGTGAAGCGGGTCGCTTTGATGTAACGCTTAAAAGAGCCCCACGCTTTGTCGATGTCAACAAGTGTACGGGATGCGGAGATTGTGCAAATGTCTGTCCCGTAACCGTTTCGAATGCCTTTAATGAAGGCCTGGATGAGCGCAAGGCCATCTACCGAAAGTTTCCCCAGGCAATTCCAAGTGCATTCGCCATAGAAAAGATAGGAACAGCCCCCTGTAAGGCGGCCTGTCCCACCCATATCAGTGTTCAGGGCTATGTTGCTCTTATAGGAGAGGGAAAATATAAAGAAGCCCTGAAACTCATAAAGCAGGAAAATCCCTTTCCCGCTGTCTGCGGAAGGGTCTGTAACCATCCATGCGAAGCCGCCTGTAAAAGAGGAGAGGTGGATGAGCCCGTTTCGATCATGTATCTCAAGCGGTACGTTGCCGATCTCGATCTCAATGATGAAACCAAATTTGTTCCCGAGATAAAGGAAAAGAGAGATAAGAAGGTGGCAGTAATCGGCGGCGGACCTGCCGGGTTAACGGCGGCCTATTATCTTGCCGTCCAAGGCTATCAGGTTACCGTTTTTGAGGCGCTTCCCGTTGCCGGTGGCTGGCTCTCTGTCGGAATTCCTGAGTACAGGCTGCCGAAAGACATCGTCAATGCAGAGATAAAGATTATCGAAGAGCTTGGCGTTGACATACGGCTCAATACAAAAGTGGGTACCGATATCTCCTTCGATGATATTAAGAAAGATTTTAATGCCATATTCCTTGGAGTCGGGACGCATGTCAGCAGCAAACTGGATGTCCCCGGCGAAGAACTCGAAGGGGTCGTCCACGGTATCGACTTCTTAAAGCGTGTCAATCTGGGTGAGAAGGTCTTTCTCGGTAACCGCGTTGCCGTGGTTGGCGGTGGTAACGTTGCCATGGACGCCGTTCGAACGGCGCTCAGAACCGGTTCCAAAGAGGCCTTTATTCTCTATAGAAGGACGCGTGCCGAGATGCCCGCAGCTCCCGAGGAAATCGAAGAGGCGCTCCAGGAAGGGATTAAAATGGAGTTCCTCGCTGCCCCGGTCAAGGTAGTCGGGAGCAACGGAAAGGTAACGGGTATTGAGTGTATCAGGATGGAGCTGGGTGAGCCCGACGAGAGCGGTCGCAGACGCCCCGTTCCGATCAAGGGTTCGGAATTTACCCTGGACGTCGATGCCGTCATCCCCGCAATCGGCCAGAAAGCAGACTTTTCCTTTGTACCGGAAGGGAGCAATATTTCAGTCAATAAATGGAACACTTTCGATGTTGACGACGTAACCTTTGCGACCAGTTCAGAGGGTGTTTTTGCCGGCGGTGACGATGTGACAGGACCTGCTACAGTTGTGGAAGCAATTAATGCGGGCAAGGAAGCAGCAAAATCGATCGATCGCTACCTCAGGGGCGAAGATATAGCACTCGGGCGCGCTCGTAACTGGAAGGTAGGTATTGCCGACAAGGGTGACGTAAGTTCCGTACCGAAAGAAAGCCGCCCCGAACTCAAGGAACTTGACCCCAATGAACGAAAAACGCATTTTAAGGAAGTAATAGATGTATACACTGAAGAGGAGGCCGTAAGGGAAGCGAAAAGGTGTCTCAGTTGTGGTGTCTGTTCGGAATGCTATCAGTGTGTTGATGCTTGTATCGCCGGCGCAATTGACCATGAAATGATAGAGGAAGAAGAAACAATTCAAGTTGGATCTGTGATTGCAGCGCCCGGAACAGAGCTCTTTCATGCGTCGCTCAGAGGTGAATATGGATTCGGTATTTATGACAATGTGGTAACCAGTATACAGTTCGAAAGAATCCTTTCCGCTTCCGGCCCCTATTTTGGTCATGTGCAGAGACTTTCCAATGGCCAGGAACCTAAAAAAATTGCATGGATCCAGTGTGTAGGCTCAAGAGACGTGAATTGCGGGAACAGCTGGTGTTCATCTGTCTGCTGTATGTATGCGACCAAACAGGCGATTATTGGAAAGGAACATGCCAAGGACCTTGAACCCACGATTTTCTACATGGATATTCGTGCCTACGGCAAGGATTTTGACAGGTTCGTCGAGAGGGCGAAGAACGAATACGGGGTCAGATATATCAGATCCATGCCCTCATCGGTAAAGGAACTGCAGCAGACCAAGAATCTTCTTCTTACCTATGTTCAGGAAGACGGGACACTGATAGACGAGGAGTTTGATATGGTCGTGCTTTCCGTGGGTCTCATGCCGCCGAAGGAAGCGGTGACCCTGGCAGAGAGCCTCGGCGTTAAACTGGAAGAGCACGGTTTCTGTGAGACCGCCCTGGATAATCCCGTCCAGACCTCCCGTGAAGGCGTGTTCGTCTGCGGTGTTTTCGGAGGTCCGAAAGATATTCCCGAAACGGTCATGGAGGCGAGCAGTGCTGCCGCCTGTGCCGAGGGACTTCTCGCGTCTCAACGCGGAAGCATGATTACCGAAGAGGAACTTCCCCTGGAAAAGGATCTTCGGGGCGTGGGTCCGAGAATCGGCGTCTTCATCTGCCACTGCGGTATCAATATCGGCGGTGTGGTGGATGTTCCCGCAGTCGTGGAATATACCAGGACACTCCCCAACGTTGTCTATGTTGAAGATAATCTCTTTACCTGTTCCCAGGATACGGCGGTCAAGATGGGCGAGGTAATTAAGGAACAGAATCTTACCAGGGTGGTGGTCGCATCCTGTTCACCCAGAACGCATGAACCGTTATTCCAGGAAAACTGCGAAAAGGCGGGCCTCAACAGATATCTCTTTGAGATGGCGAACATCAGGGACCAGGATTCATGGGTACATATGAATGAACCGGAGGCGGCGACGGTAAAGGCAAAGGATCTGGTGCGCATGTCAGTGGCAAAGGCACAGTATCTGAAGCCTCTGAAACCGGGACAACTGAATGTAACAAAGGCCGCATTGATTATTGGTGGCGGGCTTGCCGGTATCACGGCGGCACTTTCGCTCGCCGATCAGGGATTCGAATCGCACCTGGTCGAGAAGGAAGCCGAACTGGGCGGTAACTACGGCAAACTTTACTATACCTTGGAGGGAATGGATACGGTAAAACACCTGGACGGTCTTCTCGATCGTGTTGAAAAGAGTGACCTGATCCATGTCTACACCGGAGCAGAGATAAAGAATATCGAGGGCTTTATCGGTAATTACAAAACAACGGTTGAAGCCGGCGGGACGGAAAGCCAGTTTGAACATGGTGTGGTGATTGTTGCCACCGGTGCCTATGAAAACAAGACGACAGAATATCTCTACGGTCAGCATGAGAGCGTCGTAACCCAGCGTGAACTGGAAGAGATGATCCATAAGAAGGATGCAAAGGCAGCAAAGGCGAAGAGCGTCGTCATGATCCAGTGTGTCGGTTCGCGCTGTGACGAGAGACCTTACTGCAGCAGGTACTGTTGCAGTGAAGCGATCAAAAACGCCCTGAGACTGAAAGAGGCCGATCCCACGACAGATGTGACCATTCTCTACCGGGACATACGGACCTACGGGCTCAAAGAGGATTACTATAAGAAGGCACGGGAGGCCAATGTAAAGTTTGTCCGTTACGAAGAGAATATAAAACCGGAAGTAACCGGTAAAGGATCGAAAATAAAGGTGTCCGCCTTCGACTACATATTGAGCGAGACGGTGGAGATGGAGACCGATTTGCTGGTATTGAGCGTGGGTACGGTACCGAACCCAGCCAATGATGACATCGCAAAGTGGCTCAAGGTGCCGGTGAATCAGGACGGGTTCTTCCTCGAGGCGCATGTGAAATTACGGCCCGTGGATTTTGCCACCGACGGTGTGTTCATGTGCGGCATGGCACATTCACCGAAGATGAGCGATGAGGCGATCTCACAGGCAAATGCCGCCGTATCGAGGGCGTGTACCATTCTGACCAAGGATTTCATTGAGGCTGAGGGTAAAACGGCCTTCGTGAATAAGGACAGATGCATGGCCTGCGGTCTCTGCGAGGAAAACTGTCCCTTTGGCGCCATAGAGGTTGATATGAACGAGGGATGCGCCGTGGTCAATGCAGTATTATGTAAGGGGTGTGGTGTCTGTACCGCATCGTGCAGAATGAATGCCGTCGATCTTAACGGCTTTAATAACGAAGAAATACTGGCGCAGATAGCAGCTTTGTAAAAGCAATTGCCGATGGAACGAGGATTGTATGACTGAGAATAAAGCAAACGAAAACTGGGAACCCAAAATTATAGCCTTTGTGTGTAACTGGTGTACCTATGCAGGAGCAGACCTGGCCGGGATCAGCAGGCTCCAGTATCCCCCCAATGTGAGGCTGGTGAGACTGCCCTGCTCGGGAAGGGTGAATCCCTTTTATGTGGTAAAAGCATTGCAGGAAGGTGCCGATGGTGTTTTGGTCTCGGGATGTCATCCCGGAGAGTGTCACTATATAACGGGGAACTTGTCTGCCCGTCGCAAATTTTCCATGCTGAAAAATTTTCTTTCCTACGTGGGTATCGAGCCGGACAGAACGCTCTTTACCTGGGTCTCGGCATCGGAAGGCGAGAAGTTTGCTCATGTTGTAAAGGGAGTGACTGAAAAGGTAAAGGCACTGGGGCCGGCGAAAAAGCTGGTGAAGAAGTTCGAATAATGCGTTGATCGATAACATCAAATAACAGGGACGAGGAATCGAAGACTGTGGAAAATATAGAAAAACAATTGCGGGAAGAGGCAAAAAAACTCCTTGCTGAAAAGAAGGTGGATGTCATCGTCGGGTACGAAGAAGGAACGCTTCCATATCAGGCGGCACCCTGTTTCATCGAGGATCCCGAGAGTGCTGAAAGGCTCGTGTGGAATAAATATTGTTCCGTGAATCTTGCAAAGTATGTTCACGATCTTATCTTTCAACACAAGGAATCGCAGAAGAGGACCAAACCGGAAGAGCGAACGAAAAAAATCGTCGGTGTCGTGGCCCGCGGATGCACCACGCGATCGATCGTGTTGCACCTGCAGGAAAAACAGTATGACAGGGATCAGGTCGTCGTTATCGGTGTTCCCTGCACGGGGTACATATCGAAGAAGAAACTTGCCGCTGCCGTTGACGGAAAGGAAGTAATAGAATGTTCTGTTGCGGGTGATGCACTTTCGGTAACAACGGTTGACGGAACAAAGGATATTCCCCTCAAGGAAGTCACTGCCGCCAATTGTCTTACCTGCCGTTTCAATAATCCCGTGATCTCGGATATGATGATCGGTGATCCCGCTCCTGCGATGGATGTGGATAACGAATACAAAGAGGTGGACGAGTTTGAGAGCCTTTCCGAGGAAGAGCGGTGGACATATTTTACCAAGGAAATGGGTAAATGCATACGCTGTTACGCCTGTCGGAATACCTGTCCCTCCTGCTACTGCAAGGTGTGTTTTGTTGAACAGAGTCAGCCGAAATGGGTTGGTGCCGGTATTGACGAGACGGACACGCAGGTTTTCCAGTTTATGAGAATGTTTCATATGGCGGGACGGTGTGTTGACTGCGGCTCCTGTCTTGAAGTATGTCCCATGGGTGTGGATTTGAGAACATTCCTGAAGAAGCTCGATAAAGATGCCTATAACCTGTTTGATGAATACAGGGTTGGGGAATCGCTCGATACCTTGCCGCCTCTGAGTGCACATTCAACAGAGGATAAAGAAGAGTTTATTTTTGAACCGTAAAGAGAAAGTGAACGGAGAAAACATGAGTACTTTTTTAGAAGATGTCAATGAGCGAATTGGGGGAGTCCCCATTCAGGGTTGCTATCATTGCCGGAAATGTACAGCGGGGTGCCCCATAGCCTTTGCCATGGATTATAATCCCAACGCAATTATCAAGATGATCCAGATGGGGATGCGGGACAGGGTCCTTAACAGCTCGACCATCTGGCTCTGTGCTTCCTGTGAAACCTGCGTAACGCGATGCCCTAATAATGTGGATATCGCCAGGATGATGGATGTTTTGAGAGAAATGGCCATCGAGGAAAATGTGGATGCCAAGGAAAAGAATGTCCTCAAATTTCATGAGGCCTTTCTTTCAAATATAAAGTTGGGGGGGCGGATTAACGAACCTCTGATGATTGCGCTCTATAAGATGAAGTCGGGTGACTATTTCTCGGACCTCGGTATGGGAATGAGTATGTTTATGAAGGGTAAGATCAAGCTCCTGTCACCGAGAACCAAGGACATGAAATCGATAAGAAATATATTTAAATCAACCGGTAAATAGCAGAACGTTTTTTACCGACGTTGAAGGAGGCTTTAGTTGAAAGTTTCATATTATCCAGGATGTTCGCTTCACGCCACGGGAAGAGAATATGATGAATCTGTAAAGGCTGTAAGCAAGGCTTTGGATATAGAGCTGAACGAGATAGATGACTGGTCCTGCTGTGGTGCGTCATCTGCCCACATGACCAATTTCAAATTATCTGTGGCCCTGCCTGCCAGAAATATCATCGCTGCCGAGAAGGATGAATTGGATGTGATGGTTCCCTGTGCCGCCTGTTTTAACCGTTTTAAATCGGCGCAGTATCATCTCGGAAACGACGAGGCCTTGAGGGCGGAAGTTGAAGGTATTATCGGTGAGGAATATAAGGGCACCGTTGCCGTCAGGAATCCCATCGATATCATCTACAACGATATCGGCGTTGACAAATTAAGCGAGGTGGTCACCAAAAAGCTGGAGGGGTTGAAACCGGTTTCCTATTACGGCTGTCTTCTTCTGAGGCCGCCCGAGG
This sequence comes from Deltaproteobacteria bacterium, assembly GCA_016933215.1. Classification (GTDB taxonomy): domain Bacteria; phylum Desulfobacterota; class Syntrophia; order Syntrophales; family UBA2210; genus JAFGBH01. The sequence goes on from JAFGBH010000042.1 coordinate 14,685, forward strand.
TGTGTGAGTTTGACGATTATGAAAACCCCACTATAATGGATGCGCTGATGACGAGTCTCGGGGCGGAATCACGCAAATGGTCATGCAAGACCGATTGCTGCGGAGGGAGCCTTACGCTGGGGAAGACAGAGATAGTAAAGCGCCTTATTGACAGGTTGATGACGATGGCGAGAGAAGCGGGTGCAAACTGTATCGTTACCGCCTGCCCGGTCTGCTTTGCAAACCTCGACACGAGGGCGAGCGAAAATGTCGTCCTTCCCGCTTTCTATTTTACGGAGCTCATAGCGCTGGCGTTAGGCCTGGACGGGTCTGATGCGTGGTTTAAGATGCACAACGTGGATCCCAGACCGCTGCTCAGTTCACTGGGATTGATTTAGATGCATGCAGATGCTGCATGATGTTTTTAAATAGCGAATACTACTAGGTTTACTAAGGAACGATATGGAAAAGAGAGTGATCAAAAAGGATGCCCTGGCCGGTATAATCAAGAATATATCGAATGACATGCTGGTGTATGCCCCGGTTCAGGATGAAGACAATGTGCTCTTCAAGGTCCTGGAGCCGGGAATGGAACCTCTTGTAGAGTATGCAAATACCAAGAATGCCCCGAAGAACTTTTTCTTCCCCCAGACGGAAACCATGATGAAATATTTCAGGACGGAGCGGGGACGCGAGCTTGCGGAAGTTGTTGAAGATGCAGCCGACGCGGTGCTCTTTGGAGTCAGGCCCTGCTATGCCAGAAGTTTTGTCCTTCTCGATAATATATTTGACGATCCGAAGTACAAGGATTCTTATTATATCGCGAGAAGAGAAAAAACGGTCATTGTTTCGCTGGCCTGCGTGCATCCCCCCTACACGACCTGTTTCTGCACATCGGTGGGAGGGCATCCCATGTCTTTAGAGGGTTCCGATGTAGTACTGACCGATCTCGGGGACGTGTATCTTGCCGAATTTCTGACACCGAAGGGTGAAAAACTCATCGAAAAAATGGGGAACCTCGAGGCCGCAGATGAGGCCCTGGATGCAAAGAAACAGGAACTTTCTGATACTGCCGAAAAAGAAATCAAATCACATATACCGGCGAATGACATAAAACCCTGGCTGGATGAAAACTTCGAGAATCCTTTCTGGGATACCATCCATCGAAGCTGTCTCGCCTGCGGAACCTGTACCTATCTCTGCCCGACCTGCCACTGCTTTGATATTACCGATGAGGTCAAGGGGGAAGAGGGAAGAAGGATACGAACATGGGATTCCTGTATGTCATGGCTCTTTACGATGGAGACCTCGGGTCACAATCCGAGGACATCACAAAAGGAGCGATGGCGCCAGAGGCTCATGCACAAGTTCAAATACTTTGTGGATAATTTCGGCGCAGTTGCCTGTGTGGGGTGCGGCCGTTGTGTCATCAATTGTCCCGTTAATATTGATATAAGAAAAATCGTAACCGATATTTCGAAATTATAGTTTTGGAGATCCTAATGCAAAATAATCCTTATGTACCCATACCCGTTGATGTTGATAAGATTATAACGGAAGTAACCACGAAGGACATCAAGACCTTTCGCTTTACTTTTGTGAATAAAGAGGACGAGGAAAATTTCAAGTATCTGCCCGGCCAGTTCGGCGAACTCTCCATATTTGGAAAGGGTGAATCTCCCATCGGCATCGCCTCCTCGCCGACACAGCCCGGCTATATCGAATTTACCGTTCAGAAGGCGGGAGTCGTTACCTCGGAACTCCATAGCATGGAAGAGGGCGCTCGAATGGGGATCAGGGGCCCGCTGGGAAATACATGGCCAATCGAGTATCTGGAGGGGAAGAATATTGTGATCGTGGGCGGCGGATTTGCATTTACGACCCTGAGATCTCTCATTAATTATATGATTTTTGAAGAAAATCGATCGAGCTTCGGAAATATTACCGTCGTATACGGGGCACGGGAACCCGGTCTTCTTATTTACAAGGATGAACTGGCAGCGTGGGAAAAAAGGGATGACATCAACATGAATGTCACCGTCGACAAGGGCGATGAGACCTGGACGGGGAGAGAGGGCTTTGTTCCCACCGTCTGCAAAGAGGTGGCGCCCAGTTCGGAAAACGCCGTGGCGGTTATATGCGGGCCTCCCATAATGATTCGCTTTACCCTGCCCGTCTTCTTTGAACTCGGGTTCTCCAAAGAGAATATCTATACCTCGCTTGAGATGCGGATGAAGTGCGGTATCGGCAAGTGTGGGCGCTGTAACGTGGGCAACAAATATGTATGTAAGGACGGACCCGTTTTCTCTCTTGCAGAGCTGGATACACTGACAAAAGAATACTAACTATAGACCGGATATCACCATAAGAGTGCAAATGTTTATTGTTTGATAAGGATAGATGTTTGTGCTATATGCCTGCCTAAATTTAGCGATTTGCGGATCGGTTTCATCACTCAAATTTCTTCTGAGTTCAATCTTATTATTTAATTTCGAAGGGGAGTAAACATTGAACGAAATAATTAATCGTGTTTTTTTATCCGAAAATGTCATCAGGATGGTGGTCAGTGCGCCGGAGATTGCTGCGAAGCGAAAGGCGGGCCAGTTTGTCGTTCTTATGACGGACGAAAAGGGCGAGCGGATACCACTGACTATTGTCGAAGATGATAAGAAAAAGGGTACGATAACGATAATCTTCCAGATCGTCGGAAAGACGACGACCGATCTTGCCGGGATGAAAGAAGGTGATTCCCTCTTCTCCGTTGTCGGTCCCCTCGGGCATCCCACGGAGATAGAAAACTTCGGTACCAGTGTCTGTATCGGCGGAGGCGTTGGTATCGGTGTCGTCTATCCCATCGCAGCTGCCCTCAGGGAAACGGGAAATGAAGTGATCTCTATCATCGGCGCGAGGACGAAGGATATCCTGATTCTCGAGGAGGAAATGAGATCAGTAAGCGATGAGCTTCTCGTTGCCACCGACGACGGGAGCTACGGCTATCACGGTTTTGTCAGCGACGTGCTGAAAAATGTGATCGATTCGGGAAAAACAATTGATCGTGTCTTTGCCGTCGGACCTGTGCCGATGATGCGGGTGCTTGCTGAGGTTACACGACCCTTTCATATAAAAACCATTGTGAGCCTGAATCCGATCATGGTGGACGCAACGGGGATGTGCGGCGCCTGTCGTGTTTCGGTGGGGGGTGAAACGAAGCTGGCCTGCGTTGACGGTCCCGAATTTGACGGCCACGAGGTCGACTTTGACCTTTTGATGACTCGTCTCAGGATGTATTGCGATCAGGAGAAAGCGGCGATGGATGCGTCGAGGTGCAGATGCAATGGAAGATAAAAAGAAAAAGATAAAAATACCGCGACAGTCGATGAGAGAGCAGGACCCTCAGGTTCGAAGCAAAAACTTCGATGAGGTCCCTCTGGGATATACGGAGGAAGAGGCAATCCTGGAGGCAAGCAGGTGCCTCCACTGTAAAAAGCCCTTCTGTGTGGCAGGATGTCCCGTCGATATCGATATCCCCGGTTTTATACGCCTTATTTCGGAGAAGGATTTTATCGGTGCCGCCCGCAAGATAAAGGAGACAAATTCTCTCCCCGCTGTCTGCGGAAGGGTCTGTCCTCAGGAAAATCAGTGTGAAGAGGTGTGTGTCCTCGGTAAAAAAGGTGACCCCGTTGCAATAGGAAGGCTCGAACGGTTCGTGGCGGATTATGAACGAACAGCCGGAGATATTCTGATACCGGAGATTTCTTTGAAAACGGGTAAGAGAATCGCCGTCGTTGGTTCGGGGCCGGCAGGGCTTACCATAGCAGGGGATCTTGTAAAACTAGGTCACGACGTAACCATATTTGAGGGGCTACACAAGGCGGGAGGTGTTTTGATTTACGGCATACCGGAATTCAGGCTTCCCAAGGATATCGTTGACGCCGAGGTTGAGTATCTTGAAAAATTGGGTGCGGAGATCGTAACCAATACGGTTGTCGGCAGGGGCAAAACGGTTGATGATCTTCTCGAAGAGGGGTATGATGCAGTCTTTCTTGGTGTTGGTGCCGGTGCACCGGTTTTCATGAACATACCGGGTGAGAATCTGAGCGGCATTTATTCGGCAAACGAGTATCTTACCAGGTCGAATCTCATGAAGGCATACCGGTTTCCCGAGTACGATACACCCATCGCGCGCGGTAAAAACGTAGGCGTTATCGGCGGCGGCAATGTGACCATGGATTCGGCCAGAACGGCCCTCAGGCTGGGTGCCGAGAATGTCTATGTCATTTACCGGAGGACCGAGGTGGAGATGCCTGCCAGAATCGAGGAAGTCCACCATGCCAAAGAAGAAGGCGTCCAGTTCAAGCTCCTTACCAACCCTGTCGAGTATATCGGTGATGACAATGGGTGGGTGAAGGGTGCGAAATGCATTCGAATGGAACTGGGAGAGCCCGATGATTCGGGAAGGCGGAGACCCGTTCCCATAAAAGATTCCGAGTTTGTCATCGATGTCGATATGGTCGTTGTTGCCATCGGCACCATGGCAAATCCGGTGATACCGGTTACCACGCCCGGCCTGGAGACGAACCGCCGGGGGTATATCGTGACGAAGGACGAAACGGGTGAGACGAGCCGCGAGGGAATCTATGCCGGGGGAGATATCGTGACCGGTTCAGCCACGGTCATTCTGGCAATGGGCGCGGCCAAAAAGGCGGCCAGGGCAATCGATGAGTATCTGAAAAATAAATGATAGTTGGCACCCATGACCGATGAATCCTATATGAAACGTGCCCTCTCACTTGCCCGCAGAGGGAAGGGATGGACAAGTCCGAATCCGATGGTGGGATGCGTTGTTGTAAAAGATGGCGAAATCATCGGAGAAGGGTATCATAAACGGTTCGGCGAGAATCATGCGGAGATCAACGCGATCAACAGTGCCACGAAATCCCTTGAGGGCTCTACTTTCTATGTAACGCTGGAACCCTGCTCACATTATGGAAAGACACCGCCCTGTGTCGACAGAATTATTGAGTCAGGAGCGGCCTGCGTTATAGCCGGGGTTCTGGACCCGAATCCCTCAGTTTCCGGGAGGGGAATCGAAAAACTGAAAAATCACGGCATTGAAACCCGTGTCGGGGTCCTCGAAGAGGAATGCCGGGACCTGAACGAAACGTTCTTCACCTTTATGAAGACGAAGCTACCCTTTGTAACACTCAAGTATGCCCAGACCATCGATGGAAGAATCGCCTCTGCAACCGGTCATTCGCAGTGGATAAGCTCGAAAGCCTCGCGCCGTTTTGCCCATGCCCTGAGGGCGGAACACGATGCCGTCCTGGTCGGTGTCGATACGGTGATACAGGATGATCCCGAGTTGACCGTCCGTCTCGCCCGGGGAAAAAATCCGGTGAGGATTATCGTCGATTCGACACTGAGAATACCCGAGAATGCCACAGTACTTCAAAACCAGAAGAAGGCGACAACACTGATTGCCGTGACGACGCAAAGCTCTAAAAAAAAGCGATCATATTTTAATGAACGGGGAATCGAGACTCTGGTAATCGATAAAGATGGTGCTGGGCGTGTAGACCTCGGAAAACTCCTCATTGCAATGGGGAAAAGAGGAATATCATCAATTCTCGTGGAGGGGGGCGCACAGATTATTACCTCCTTTGTGCGAGAAAGACTCCCCGACAGGATCGTTATCATAACGGCGCCGAAGATTCTTGGAAAGGGAATCGAAGCGGTCGGCGATCTGGGAATTCAAACGGTTGATGACTCTCTTCATCTCTCGGTCAAAAGAATTATGAAAAAGGGAGATGATATTATCGCCGATTTACGGATTACGAAGTAAGGGGTATTTATGTCTTGGTACGCAGTACATACGAAGAGTCGGCATGAGGATAAGGTCGACATCCGTCTTACCCAGAAGTCGATAGAGACATTTCTTCCAAAGATGGAAATCTGGAGCATGAGGAAGGACAGAAGAAAGAAAATTAACGTTCCCATGTTTTCGAGTTACCTCTTCGTCGATATTCCAGAGTTGACCAATGAGAAAAAACTGGATGTGCTTACCACGGTCGGCGTCGTCAGGATGTTGGGAAAGCCCGACAGTCATGTTCCGATACCGGTACCTGACGAGCAGATCGAGGCGATTCAGCGTATCGTAAACTCGAAGGTCGAAATAGAACACTTTAACTATCCGAAGGAGGGGGAAAAGGCGAGAATAGCCGACGGGCCCTTCAAGGATATCGAAGGAGTTGTTCTGAGTACCGATTATAAGAAGAATCTCTTTGTGGTATCCATCGATCTTCTGCAGCGATCGGTGGCGATCAAGCTCGAAGGATTTCAGATAGAAAAGATATAAGTTGCCACACCGTTTACTTAAAGTCCTCAAAGGCCGCCAGGGCCTCGTTTTCCAGGATTTCTCTCTGCCCCTTATATTTCGGTGAAAAGTGGAAGACCACGATCCTTTTTGCTTTGGCCTTCCGTGCAAGAGTCCCCGCCTGTTTTGCCGTAAGGTGATATTTCTCAGCGGCCCGCCCCGCATCAGCATCAAGAAATGAGGCCTCGACAAACATGATGTCCGATCCATTGGCAATATCCACGATCTTTTCCGCATTTTCCTCACTGTAAAGGGCATCAGCGATATAGGAGATCTTCTGCCCCGGTGTTATCTTGACGATCTTTTCCTTCAGCAATCCCAGGGGGAGCGTCGTTTCGATGGGCTTTCTCTCGTCATTTTTTCCGCTTATTGTTACAGGAGTTTCGTCATCTTCATTTCTCAGGATCCGATCCTTCAGATCGGTGAGCCACCTGCCCGAGGGGAGGCCCAGTTGCCTGAGCTCATTTTTCAATATGTTTATGTGCGTCTTTTCCTTTAGAGAGAAGGCGAGAGAGGGTATCTTGTGATCGAGAAAAACGGTTCTGACAATAAAATTTTTCCGCTCCGTCACTATCCCCTCGAAGGGTGTATTCTCCTCTGTCGTTTCTCCCCTGAATGCGTCGCGGCAGTTATAGGACTTCGATGTCATGTCGTTTTCATGGATCTCGGTCACGTGAAGGGCGAAATCATTTTCGTAGTTTTCGACGAGATTCCATGAGTAGGCGGCTATTTTACTCTCCACGTTCTTTATAAATCCGGGTGGTCCAAAAAGTGAAATATGCATGTTTCTTCCGAGGCATATACGCAGTATGTGATCGAATCCTACAAAATGATCCATATGGGTATGGGAGACGAATATGTGACTTATCCTGAGGATTTTCCGTGAAGGAAGATGGTGGAGATCGCCCAGGTCGAAAAGAATCGCTTCACTCTTATACTTGAATTTTACATAGACGCCGGGGTCGGCAAAGGGGTCATTTATGAGTTCTGCGCTGAACATAAGGTTATGCTCGATGTCTGAAAACATTTGATATATCAAACATAACCGGTTATATCGCAGGTGTCAAGGAGGAGGAAAAGGATTGACCGGGGGTACCTAGAAGCATAGCGAAGGGGGTCAGGCCTTTACTGTTAACTGGCTGTTATCCATGTTTAGTCATTTCCTTTATGGTTTCAAAATGACTCTGCATTTTTGTCTCTGACGATTCGTTCAGCCAAACGCCTCCTGTTATGGCTCAGTTAATAGTAAAGGCCTGACCCCTCCGTTATAGTAAAGGCCTGACCCCTCCGTCGCGCCATCGGCGATACGGCTGAGAAGTATCGATGCGTTCGGGATTAAGGAAGACAGATGTCATTATTCAGTATTTCTGAAAATAAAGAAAAGGCCCTCCTGGAAAGGATGGAGAAACTCGGGGTGAAAGAGGAGGATCTCAGAGAGACCTTTGTGCGCTCTTCGGGCTCGGGGGGACAAAAGGTCAATAAAACCTCATCCTGTGTGTATCTTGTCCATGTCCCAACCGGTCTTTCGGTAAAATGTCAGCAGGAACGGTCGCAGGCTATGAACAGGTTTATTGCCCGGCGGCTCCTCCTCGACCGTATAGAGAGGATTAAAAAGGGAAGGGCGAGTGCCGAGCGAAAGCGGATAGAAAAGATAAAAAGACAGAAGAGGAGACGTTCAAAGAAGGCCAGGGAGAAGGTGCTCCAGATGAAGCATGCGCAATCTGAAAAGAAGGCCCTTCGCTCCAAGAATATTACAATTGATGAGTAGGATAAAATTTCGGATTTTCCAGAAAAAGGTAGATTAAAATAGTGCTTGACATAAAAAGCGCTGAAATGTACATTAGAGCGCAAAAGGAGATAAAGAAAAGGAGAGGAATTATGCCTACACGGGAAAGCGTAACAACGGTATTTGCACGTGACAACTTTGGAGATATAATTAATAGGGTTGCTTTTGGCAAGGAAAGAGTTTCACTTACGCGCCGAAATAAAACACTTGTGGCAATCGTTCCAATTGAAGATGTGGAAGTATTGGAGAAAATGGAAATGCTTCAAGACATAGAAGATGCAAAATCGGCACTTAAAGAAGCAACGAAAAAGGGAACCATTTCTCTCGAAGAGCTTCGCAAAGAACTTGGTCTTTAAGGGCTTCGCGTGAAAAGCCGTGAAAACTTATTCAATTGAGTTTACACCAGCAGCAAGGCGCAATATAATCAAATTGGAAAAAGGGTTCCAAGAGGACATCCTTCGCTGTATTGAAAGCTTAGCAAGAAACCCGAGACCGAAAGGTACGGAGAAAATAGGCGAATTTTATAGAATCCACTATAATGATTTCAGAATTGTTTACAGTGTTGACGACAAAACAGTTGTAATCTTAGTTCTAAAAGTAGGAGATCGAAAAGATATATATAAAAATCAACCCACTCAAGTTCTCAAAAAGACCATGAAAACAACCTCCCGTCGTTTTACCCTTCGAGATGGCGAATTTCATGAAAAGTGAGAGGTCATTCGTCTTTCATGAATTTGTGTCAGAAAAAAGTGCTACCTTAAAATGAGGCATTCTCTAAAATTTGACAAAAAAAGAGGGGAAGACGGTTTTTACGCTTCCCCTCTTTTTCCTTATAAAGCCGCCTCTTAGCCGAAAATGTATTTCAGCAATGGATTGGCGTAGAGTATTGACAGTGCGATAACCAGCGCGTAAATCGCGATGGACTCTGTCATTGCCATACCAACCAGCATGGTGAGCATGATTTTACCCTGTGCATCGGGGTTTCTGCCAACGGCATTTGCGGCACCACTCGTTGCCTGCCCCATTCCCAAACCGGGTCCAAATGCACCGATTCCCATTACGATACCGGCTGCAAGTACACTACAGGCGATGACAAGCGCCTTTGCCGATAAATCTCCCGATGCAGCGGCAGCTCCCTCACTTGCAATCGCGAAAGAAGAGGTCACCATCAGTAGAAATAATGTGAACAGACTGTAGACAATACCTTTCAACGATTTCCTCATGCTTCTAAATCCTCCTTTTTAAATTATTTTATGTTGTCTGTCTTCATGCCCCTGGGATTCGCTCCAGGTTCCCTTTTATTGTTACTGGAACTTCCCCACCATTTTAACAGACGGCATTTTATTATCCATAAGAAAATAAATTGTCAAGAAATATTTGGATGTGTTAAGAGATTCTCCTAATGATTACCGAAGAAGAAATTGCAGTAGCCAGCTGTATCCAGGAAGATATATCTCTCGAGCGGAGACCCTTTGCCGCTATCGGGGTCCGGATCGGTATGGAAGAAGGCGACGTTATCGATACCATCAATGGACTCAGGGAGAGGGGCATCATTCGAAAATTCGGTGCCATCGTCAGGCATCGGAAAGCAGGATACAGTGAAAATGCCATGATCCTCTGGGCGGTGCCGGAAGAAGATCTCGAAAAGGCGGGAAGAAGCCTCGCTTCCTACAGGGAGATAAGTCACTGTTACGGAAGGACCCCTCCCTTTGAGGGGAAATACACCCTCTTTTCCATGCTCCATTTGGCAAAGGGGGAGGCGGAAGAGTTGGTGAGAAAGATTTCCGAAACGATCGCTATCAATGATTACCTGATACTCAGAAGTGAAGAAGAGTACAAAAAAACGAGTATGGGGTATTTTTAGTGGGAAAACGGTCTTCCGAACTTTTTGAAAAGGCCGGGAACTACATCTCCGGTGGTGTGAACAGTCCGGTACGCGCCTGCGGCTCCGTCGGGACCGCACCGCTTTTCATAGAACGGGCCTCCGGCTCGAAGATATTTGATGTCGATGGAAGAGAATATATCGATTATGTTTCGTCATGGGGTCCCATGATTGTGGGTCATGCCCACCCTTCTGTTGTGGAAGCAATCAAAAAGGCGGCTGAAAAGGGGACAAGTTACGGTGCACCGACCGAGGCGGAGATCGAAATGGCGGAGCTGATTGTGAATGCCGTTCCTTCCATTGATATGGTGAGGATGGTCAACTCCGGAACAGAGGCCGCGATGAGTGCGATCAGGCTTGCCCGCGGATTTACGGGAAGGGAAAAAATCGTCAAGTTTGAGGGTTGTTATCACGGACATGTCGATTCCCTTCTGGTTAAGGCCGGATCGGGCGTTGCCACACTGGGAATTCCGGGAAGCCCCGGTATTCCCGGGTCCTTTGCGGAGATGACGATCACCGTTCCCTATAACGATATCGATTCCTTTCAATCGGCCATTGACATTCACGGAGATACAATTGCCTGCGTAATCGTGGAGCCCGTTGCGGGCAATATGGGCGTTGTTCCGCCGAGGCCTGGATTTCTCGAAAAACTGCGCACAATCACCCGTGAAAGGGGAATCCTTCTTATATTCGACGAGGTGATTACGGGTTTCAGGCTGACCTATGGCGGTTTTCAGAATCTGGCGAATATTGAACCCGATCTTACCTGCCTGGGGAAGATAATAGGGGGAGGGCTTCCCGTTGGTGCCTTCGGCGGGAAAAAAGAGATCATGGAAACTCTTGCACCGCTGGGTCCCGTCTACCAGGCGGGAACGCTTTCGGGCAATCCCCTCGCCATGGCGGCCGGAATTGCGACGCTCAAGATCCTAAACGATAAAAAGGTGTATGAAGAGCTTGAACGGAAAACCTCGTATCTCTCAGAAGAAGCTGGTGCACTCTTTGAACAGGCGGGAATTCCGCACCGCCTGAATCGTATTGGTTCGATGTTTACACTCTTCTTCACAGGAGAAGATGTCGTTGATTTTGCAACTGCTTCGAAGAGCGATACGGAACGCTTTTCACGATACTTCATCGGGATGCGCGAAAACGGTATCTACATTGCACCCTCACAGTTCGAGGCATCCTTCCTTTCGATTGCCCACAGCGATCAGAACATACAGGCAACGCTGGATGCATGTAAAAAAACACTGGAGAACCTCTAAAAAAACCCGCGTCCACTCTAAGTATTTATCATTTTTATCTTTTTTCTTTGACAGAGGCAGGAATAAGCGTTATATGCACAAGTCTAAAGGCGCATCGCAAACATCACAAACATTATAAAGACTCCGCAAAACTATTTATGTCTATAAGAAGCAGATATCTCACGAGAGGCGAGTGTGTCGAGGTGTTTATACGGAATGTCAAAAACCCTGTGAAAGGAGATCTTGCCGGTGTATGAACCACGGTTTTAGAGGAGCGTTCTTCAATGAAGGAGAAACGCGCCTTAAAATCTATAACCCGCTACTATCAATAGAAAAGGAGGTATAGATTATGAAACTTAAACGATATTTCGTGTTCTTAATCATTGTCTCTTTTGTGATTGCTATGGTTCCACTTTCTCTCGCTGCAGAGGGCGAGAAAATCAATATTAATACAGCTTCAGTCGAGGAGTTGGCTAAGCTTGACAGAATCGGGCCGAAATATGCCGAGCGGATTGTTCAATATCGAGAAATCAATGGTCCTTTCGAAAAACCTGAAGATATTATGAAAGTGAAAGGCATAGGCCAAAAGACGCTAGAGGTTAATAAAGATAGAATAACCGTGGACTAAAGTGATAGCATGAAAAAAGGTAGCGGGTTATAGATATCTTTGCTATCAACTAACGAGATTACAGAAACGTGTTACTATTACAACAAAACGAATCCGATGGAGGAGCAAGGTATATGAAGAAGGCTTTTATCACGGGAATTACGGGACAGGACGGGTCATATCTGGCGGAATTTCTCCTGGAAAAGGGGTACGAGGTGCATGGTTTGATTCGACGGTCCAGCAGTTTTAATACCGATCGTATCGATCATCTCTATAAGGATTTTCACGATCCCGAGGCGAGAATGTATCTCCATTACGGGGATCTTTCCGTCTCCGCTCATCTTATTAATCTTCTCAGCGATATCAAGCCCGATGAGGTCTATCACCTGGGGGCACAGAGTCATGTGAGGGTCAGTTTTGACATGCCCGAGTATACAGGAGATGTAACAGGCCTTGGTACATTGCGACTTTTAGAGGCGATTCGCAAGACGGGCATTGGAGCGCGTTTCTACCAGGCATCGTCGAGCGAAATGTTCGGAGCGGCACCGCCACCCCAGAGTGAAGAAACCAAATTCGAACCCCAGAGTCCCTACGCGGCGGCCAAGGTTTATTCCTACTATGTAATCCGAAATTACCGGAAGGCCTACAACATATATGCCTGCAACGGCATCCTCTTCAATCACGAATCACCGAGAAGAGGGGAGACCTTCGTGACAAGAAAAATCACCCGTGCGGCGACGCGGATCAAGCTTGGCCTTCAGGACAAGCTCTATCTCGGTAATCTCGAAGCAAAGAGAGACTGGGGTTTTGCCGGTGATTATGTGGCGGCAATGTGGATGATGCTTCAGCAGGATGAACCCGATGATTATGTCGTTGCCACCGGCGAAACACACTCCGTTCGCGAGTTCGCGGAAAAGGTGTTCCAGAAACTTGATCTCGACTACAAAGAATATGTGGATATAGATGAACGGTATTTCAGGCCGACGGAAGTTGATATTTTACTCGGGGATTCGACCAAGGCACGGGAGAAGCTCGGGTGGGAGCCGAAGGTGGGCTTTGATGAGTTGATAGATATGATGATCGATGCCGATATGGAGCACGCACGGAAGGAAAAGACTCTGGTAGATGCCGGTTATAAGAATGTAAGAAATAGCATACGGTGAAGGAATGAGGGAAAAACGAATCATTGTTACGGGTGGCAAGGGATTTCTCGGGAAACATCTGACGGGTAAGCTGACCGATAAGGGATATAAACATATCCTTGTTGCCGATCTTCCGGACTATAATTTTGTCGAACTTCCTGATATCAAGCGGATGTATGATGATCTTGAGCCGGAGGTGGTGATTCATCTGGCGGCGAAGGTGGGGGGTATTGGGTTTAACGAGAGAAATCCGGCAACGCTCTTTTATGAGAATCTAATGATGGGGGTTCAGCTTCTCCATGAGGGCTATCTGAAGAAGATCGATAAATTCGTTGCCATCGGGACGATCTGCGCCTACCCGAAATTCACCCCCGTTCCATTTAAAGAGGACGATCTGTGGAACGGCTACCCCGAGGAGACAAATGCACCCTATGGATTGGCGAAAAAGATGATGCTGGTCCAGTCTCAGGCATATCGGCGGCAGTACGGCTTTAATTCCATATTTTTACTTCCTGTCAATCTCTATGGGCCGGGCGACAATTTTGACCCTGAATCCTCTCACGTCATTCCGGCATTGATAAAGAAGTGTGTTGATGCCGTCGAGAATCACGAGCAGGAGATCGAGGTATGGGGCACCGGTGAAGCGACTCGTGAGTTTTTCTATGTGGCGGATGCCGCCGAGGCGATCATATCTGCCATGGAACACTATGAAAAGAGCGATCCCATAAACATCGGCGCCGGTTTTGAGATATCGATACGAGACCTGGTTGCTCTGATTGTTGAACTGACCGGTTTCAACGGCAACGTTGTGTGGGATACATCGAGACCCGACGGACAGCCGAGGAGAATGCTTGACACGAAAAAGGCCTATAATGAGTTCGGTTTCACGGCAAAAACCGGCTTCAGAGATGGCTTGAAAAAGACGATTGAATGGTATAGAGAGATATCAAAATAGGTCCTTTGGAGTGAGGAAAAAGATAATTGACTTCATACATGCTTTATGTTAATAGCCGCATCGTCTAATGGACAAAGAAGACAAGAAGCTACTTTTAGAATTAGGATATGCAAGCAGCCTTGGCATTGCCATGGCGATCGCGATCTTTGGCAGCATTTTGATCGGGGCATATATCGATCGTAAACTCGGAACGGGGACGAAATTCTCTGCCATCTTTCTTCTGGTAGGAGTTATCGCAGGTTTCAGGACCTTTTACGTCTTTATAAAACGATATTTACCCGACAAGGAAGTTAAGCCCGAAGGAAGGAATATGGCGAATGGGCCAGGTAACAAAAACCACCCTCCAAAGAAGAATTGAGATAGGATGTTGGGTGGTTTTAGGCATATCACTTATCATCGGTTTAGCCTTTTTCCCCTTTTACTTTACCCTTGGAATACTTTTAGGCGGTCTTATCAGTATCCTGAACTTCTACTGGCTTTCGAGGGATATTAAGAGGGTATTTCAGCAATATTCGAGCAAGGCAAAACCCTATATAATGATAAAGTTTTATATACGGTTCGCTGTTACGGGAGTTATCATCTTTTTTATCTTAACCCAGACGCCGGTGGATCTGATCGGCTTGATCGTTGGTCTTTCGCTGGTTGTCATAAATATTTTGCTGATTGTTATAGCGACAAATCTGAAAAATCCCTTAAGGAGGCTGAAGAAGAAAAATGCATCCCCTTTTATTTCTCGATAATCCTTATTTTCCACCACATGTAACCTATACGTGGTTCATCATGCTGGTCCTGGCGCTGTTATCATTCCTGGCAACACGGAGGCTCAACCTTTATCCCGGGAGATTGCAGCACGTCTTTGAGGTAGTCATTAACGGTATCAGAAATCTGATGTTGGATTCTATGGGGCCCGATGGACTCAGGTTTTTCCCCCTGATTGCCACGATTGCCGTTTTTATTCTTACTGCGAATTTGCTCGGTATTATACCGGGATTCGAGTCGCCGACGGCAAATCTCAATACCACTGTCTCCATGGCTCTGGTCGTATTTATCATGACGCATATTGTCGGTGTCAGGGTACACGGGTTCGCCTATGTCAAACAGTTTTTGGGTCCCGTCTGGTGGATGGCTCCCCTGATGGTGCCGATCGAACTTATCAGTCATCTTGCCCGTCCCCTTTCGCTTTCCGTCCGACTTTTCGGAAACATAATGGGTGAGGATCTCGTTCTTGTCATTGTCCTCTTTCTGGTTCCCTTCCTCGTTCCATTGCCCGTTGTAATACTCATGATCTTCACGTCGGCAATCCAGACGTTGGTCTTCATGATGCTCTCGATGATATATATCAAGCTGGCGATGGAGGGAGCACACTAAGAACTGCAGAATAATAGCCGTAATTGAAGGGGTTGAGATTCAACGAATCTCAACCCCTTTTTGTTTTTGATACAGGATTACTCATAAAAAAATCCCCCTTCAATCATTGAGGGGGGATTACGGGTTGAATTGAACAGCGAGCGAATAAAAAAAGCATTTTCCTTAACATTGAAGCTCCCCGCAACGTGTTGCGGGGAGCTTCAATCAGTAGAGGTGTTTCCTGATTGTTACAGCTTGAGCAGTTTTTTCATTTCGACCCAGGCATCCCGGTAGAGTCGACCGATGCAGAGCAAGATGGCCAGGAAGAGGAGACCGAACATGAACGTGGGCTGAGTACCGAAGATGGAATCGAGCCACCGGCCGAAGAGGAAGAAGAGGGCGGAGCAGATAACGAGGGTGAAGCTCCACACACTGATCTGGAATATCTGGGAGAAGCTTTCCATGTAATTATTTTTTTTGCGTGTGATCAACATGGCATATCTCCTTTCGTGTCAGTTAGCTGACAACCGATTTCAAGGCCTCGATCACCGGAGCGGTGAAGAGGGCAATGAGAACGGTGTAAAGGGCGAAGGACCCGACGGCCTCGCTGAGGTAGATCTTTGAGTATTTGTGTTTCAGTGAGGTAATGATCATACCGCCCACGATCAGGCATCCAAGGTGGAAGTAGGGGAAGTTCGCCGCATTGCTTGCCACATATTCTGCATAGCCGAACGATGCCGTGACGAGTACCACGAATATTGCCATCAGTGATGTTTGGAATAATTTTTTCATGACCTGTAACCTCCTTTGAGGGTTTTTTATTTTCCATTTGTCTTTTAGTAATGAAATAACCGTGCCAGATTCACAGATTTCTGAAATAATATTTGTAAGCTGCCGGAAGTAAAGGGATATTGCATGATGAGGTAAACTGTAAAGAGGACCCCCAATGGCCAGAATCAGGACTATTCTTTAACAAAATGTTCAGTAAGATTGAATGAAATGTTGAAGAAAGGGATAAAGAATTACAATAATCACTCTCGTTCGAAGGTGATACCGTACTTCTCCAGTTTTCTTTCAAATGTGGGGCGGGAAATACCAAGGATATCGCATATCTCGCCCTTGTTTTTATCGGTATCTCTGATTACTTTTCTGATATGTCGCTCTTCTATCTCATCGAGAGTGAGAAACTCCCCGGCAATCGATTTTGTTTCCTCTTCACGTTCCGTCTCCATTTTCTTATAATCAACACTCTCGAACAGCACTGGAAAATCTTCCTTCGCGAGGATCTGTCCTTTGGCGACGACAGCGGCCCTGACCAGAAGGTTTTCAAGTTCTCTGATGTTTCCCGGCCAGGAATACTGACGAAAGATATCCATCATCTCATCGGAAACACCGACGATCCGCTTATGAAGGTCACGATTAATTTTCGTGAGAAGATAGCCTATGAGGGGTTCAAGGTCTTCCATCCTGTTTCTCAGCGGTGGTATATCGATCGATACGATATTCAGCCTGTAGTACAGATCATCCCTGAATTTACCTTCTTTTACCAGCGTCCGGAGGTCTTTGTTGGTCGCAGCTATGATACGCCCGTTTACCCTCACTTTGTCCTTACCGCCAACCCTTTCGAACTCCATCTCCTGAAGCACTCGCAGGAGTTTTGCCTGAAGGTTGAAGGACATCTCGCTGATTTCATCGAGGAAAACCGTTCCGTAGCGGGCAAGCTCGAACTTTCCTAATTTCCTCGTTATCGCACCGGTAAAGGACCCCTTTTCATGACCAAAGAGCTCTGATTCGAGAAGGGTTTCCACGATAGCGGAGCAGTTGACGGCAATGTAGGGTTCGCTCCTTGAGGTGTTGTTATGGATGACCTTTGCGATGAGCTCTTTTCCCGTTCCGCTCTCTCCCTGAATAAGCACTGTTGTCTTGCTCTGAGAAACGACGCCGATGGTCTTGAATATTTCGCTCATCTTTGGGCCGGTTCCGATAATATCTCCGAACTTGAAGTCGCGGCTCGGTTCCATGAGAAGACCGTTGATCTTCCGTTCCATATTAATGGTATTGATTGCCTTTTTGATTGCGATGTCGAGTTCATCAACATCAACGGGTTTGTGGATGTAGTCGAAGGCGCCGCCCTTCATTGCCTCGATGGTTGATTCCATATCGTGGTGGGCCGTAATCATAATGACCTTGACGTTTTCGTTTTCCTCTCTCAGATCCTCGAGTACGGTAAAACCATCAATATCGGGGAGTCTGATGTCGAGGATCACTACATCGGGAGAGGTCTCCACAAATCTGTTCAAGCCGTCCGTGCCTGTGAGGGCCGTCTGTACCTTATATCCTTCTTCTGTCAGATAGAGTTCGAGCGTTTCACAGATGGAACTGTCGTCATCAATAACAAGAATCTTTGACATGTCGGTAACCTCATTGGTTTATGGCCCTGAAATATTCCTGCTCTCTCATGGCCCTGAATTGAACAGCGAGCGTATTCCCCGCTTTCTGCAGCGGGGATCTTCAATTGTTGTCCGGGTTCTTTGTGCCAATCGGGAGCGTTACTCTAAACCGTGTTCCCTCTCCTTCTTTGCTTAATATTTCAACAGTACCCTCGTGCAGTTCAATTATCTTCTTGACCTGTGAAAGCCCCAGACCAGTACCGTATCTTTTCTTCGTAAAGAATGGATTGAACAGGTGAGCAAGGTCTTCTTTTTCTATGCCGCACCCGTTGTCATCAATCTCTATTACGACGTATTCGCTATCACGTGAGAGCCTCTTTGAGGATATCAGGAGGGTTCCCTTTGTCTCCATTGCATCGATGGCGTTGTGATAGACATTTAAAAAAGCCTGTTCAAGCATTGCCGGGTCGGCCTCAAGAAGTGGAATTTTCTTCTCGAACCTCTTTACTACCTGAATCTGTTTGTCCGAGATGGATTTTTCAGCCATAGCCAGCGCATGCTCGAGAATCCCCTTTATATCAGAAGGCTCCTTCTTTGGTGCTGACGGTCGTGCAAATATTAAAACATCATTGACAAGTTTTTCAAGGTGTTCAACTTCCCTCTGGGCGATCCTGAATCTTTTCAGATCGTTCCCGGAGGGTTGTATGCGCTTTTCCAGGATCTGAAGACTCATCTTTATAGACGACAGGGGATTTCTCACTTCGTGGGCGATTCCCGCGGAGAGCTGTCCCACGGCGGCGAGCTTCTGACTCTCGTAGTATTTGTTTTCGAGATTCTTGAGATCGGTTATATCTCTCTGAACAAGGACATACCGATCGGTCCCCTTAACGGGGCTCGGCGTTATGAGCAGATTCCTCCGTGAGCCGTCACGAGCGGTAACTTCAAGTTCGTAGGGTGTAAAGACCCCCCTCTTTGCAGCTTCCCATTTTTCAAGCATATATTCCCGATGCTCTGGTTCCACGAAATCGGTGAAGTGTTTACCCCTAATCTCCCTCGAGGCACCACCCCGTTCTTTCTTGATATCACGACTGACGTAATTAATGATTCCGTCACCGCTGAGATCAAAAATCTTCTCCGGCAGATTGTCGATAATCGACTGGAGATAATTATAGAGCTCTTCAATCTCTTTTCTGAGGTTTATATTTTCTGTCAACTCTTTCTGGAGATTGTCGGCAAATTTTCTCAGATTCTGAGCCATTTCATTTTCTTTTGATATATCTTGAAGGGTTTCAATAACGGAGGTGATTTCACCCTTTTCATCATAGATCGGTGCCGCCAGGAAATAAAGATGACGATCTTCCCCCCCAAGATCCTTAAAGAAGTCCGTGGCCTCGTAGGCCCCTTTGACCCTCTCCGATTTTCTTATCTTTTTTTCACCGTAATAGTTTTCCAGTCCTTCAATGTCCTGGTCAATAATGAAATCGGCAATCACCGGCCTTTTATGAGTGTAAAAAGGGAGGTAGTGTCTGTCGGTTCCGATCATTTCCTCCGCGCTGCAACCGGTGAGCTCGGCACATGCCCTGTTCCAGAGGATGATCGTATGCTCTCTATCGAGCACGAAGGTGGGGATTGGTGACCCTTCGGTAATTCCTTCGATGGTCTTTTTTTCCCTCTGGATCGTTTCGGCGTACTCCTTCAGGTTATTGGCCATTTCTACCTCGTTTGATACGTCCTGAAGGGTTTCAATGACTGCGGCAATTTCCCCCTTTTCATCATAAATCGGTGCCGCCAGGAAATAGAGATGACGATCTTTGCCACCCAGTTCTTTGAAGAAGTCTCGTGCTTCGTAGGCACCTTCCACGGCTTTCGATTTTGTAATGCCCTGCTTTCCGTAGTAGTTTTCAAGTGTTTCAAAGTCCTGATCGATAATGAAATCGGCAATCACCGGCCTTTTGTGAGTGTAAAAAGGGAGGTAGTGTCTGTCGGTTCCGATCATTTCCTCCGCCCCGTAGCCGGTGAGCTCGGCACATGCCCTGTTCCAGAGGATAATTTTGTGCTCCCTGTCTATGACGAACGTGGGAATTGGTGACCCTTCGGTGATCCCTTCGACGGTCTTTTTTTCTCTCAGAAGTTTTCCCTGCCATTCCTCACGTTCCTGAAGGCGCTTCAACTGTTCCCTGAAATAGACATTCCGTGCGCTGGACCGGGCTATCGATATTCCGGTAATAATGACGGCTATGATGAGGCCGAGGGCTCCGAGCATGATATTTCCGGAGGCTTTTCTCAGAAGGAGGATTACCGAATCGTAGGGAGTAACGACGGCAAAGGACCAGAGGTTTTCACTCATATGAATCGGTGCGTAGCCGATAATTGTCTTTATCGTTTCTCCCGTCCTGTTGCGAAAGAGAGAGATTCCATATCCTTTGGTTTCCCTTGGAAAGAATTCATTCATGGGTGCGGTCATTGTGTCTTCAGTGATGCGTGCCGCTGCCCCGATTATATCAGGATTTGAGTTAATGATGATCTGGTCATCTTCATCGACCATCAGAAAATCGTTGGTTGAGAGGCCGCGTGCCGGATACATATATCGATCCACAATCGCGTGAATGGAGATGGTGGCAAGGACTGCGCCGGTGAACTCTCCCTCGGTATTGAGTTTTGGAATGCCGATGACGATTGAATCGATTTCCGTGCCGTTGCCCGCTGTTCCCGCTGCTTCTCGTATAATTTGCTTTCCTATATAGGGTGCGTGGCTCTTTCTTATTTTCTTAAAAAAGGGATATTCCTTGAAGCTTTTATCCCACATTCCCTCCATATGAGAGTCAGGGTATCCGCAGATGACCGTTCCGCTTTCGTCCAATCGGACGATCATCTGGACCTTGCCGACGAGAAAGTCATAGATGGCCTGGATGCTTACCACCGTTTCCGGCGGGGCGCCGCTGTCTCCGCAGTGAAGACTGGAAAGGAGAAGGGAACTTTTTTCAATATTGACGATAAGGTCCTCTATGCCGTTTGCCACACTCCCTGCTATGGTGGCCTGTTGCCTGCTGAACTGCTCCACGATTGCCTTTTCCCTGGCGTGGTTCACGGTGAGAGCAAGGAGGAGAATCAGGACAACGACGACCAGTGTCGCTATCCAGATGGAGAACTTAAATTCGGTTTTAAAAAAGCTTTGCTTCATTCCCAATCCTGATTTTCTTCATAACCTTTTATCAATCTAAAAGCATTTGGCGAAAGCCCCGCTATTCTTCATCGCGATTCCGTTTTTTCTCTTCATATTCTTTAATGCCTATCACGACGTAAACGACAACGGCGGCGCCGAGAGAAACAATAAGGGTAATAAATCCGCTTTCGATCCCTATACCCCACTTACAAATAAGCCAGGCAACAAGATAGGTTGCCACTGTTAATATTTCCTGCATTATCAAACCTCATCAAAAAAGTTATCTGCTCTCCTCGATGACGTCAAGCATTCCTTTTAGTGACTATCGAGAGATACCGTTTCTTCACCCTTCTCCGTGCCTGAACTGCGAAATGAGCGCATGCCCCGCAACGTGTTGCGGGAAACTACAATTATACCTTTCGGAAAAGTGTCTGCACGGGATACTACAGACCTTGCCGCTAATTTTCAATAAAATTATGTATCAGCGACGGGAGGGTGTCATTTCCTTGGTATCTCTCTTGCGTTTTGTGGGATGTATGATGTAAGAAGGCATGACAGCTCAGCATGCACATTTTGGTTCTTCCATTATACTTTTCGTTCAATTTATGGGATAAATTGAATAGAATGTTAAACACGTTAACCAAATGGCACAGTTACTGCTCGGTATGAAGGAGAAGTAATAAGCGAGTGATTACAGGCTTTTCAGTACAAAAGGTGTTATGTCAAGCATAAATGGCATATCTGTTGCTTATACGTAGAGACGAATTTGAGAACGATTATTTTTTCTCAAAGACATCACTTCGTACTGAAAGGTGCGGGTCAAATTACAGTTGTCCAGGAAAGGAGAAAGAAATGTTAAGGAAATCAGTAAAGTGGGTATTTACTCTACTAACATCAGTGGCAGCTTTGTTGGTGTCTTCGCCGGTGGTATTCGCGGCTGAAGCAATTCCGGAGGATGGTTCGTATATTAAGGTCATCTTTGCTGTTGGTGCAATGGTTGGTGCCGGGCTTGCCATCGGTATGGGCGCAATCGGTGCCGGTGCCGGTATTGGTAATGCTGCAAGTGGAGCATGTAGTGCAGTTGGCAGGAACCCTGGGGTACAGGGAAAGATCATGATGACCATGCTGGTTGGTATGGCTATGGCAGAATCAATTGCTATCTATGCTCTTGTTGTTTCGCTTGTCCTTCTCTATGCAAACCCCTACAAAGCTTTTCTTTTTGGCTAGTTAATGAATACTAACAAACTATTAACTCCAAGAAATCAATTAAAGTTAGGGGGAGAAGGAAATGGCAGAAACTACAAGAGGTAAGCAGTTTTTTACGGTAGCGAGAGTATTCTTCCTGCTTATCGTCATTCCCCTCTTACTGATGTCTTTTCTAATCGCCAACGGCATTTTTCAATTAGGGGACACATCGAAAAAAGGGGCAATTTCTGTTCTTGATCAGAAATCGCAGAGCGAGATCTTGGTGAGAACCACGAGCGTGGCCGAAAATGTCGCCGATTTTTTGCGGGACTGTGAGAAAGATGTCTTGGTCTCGACAATTCTGCCGACAACCGGTGAGGCATACAAAGAATTTGTGGAAAAGAACAAACAGGTTCTCTGGGCCAAGCAAGACGGAAAGATCGTAAAAGAGCTGAAACCCCTCTATACCGAGATGTCGCTTGTTGACAAGGCGGGGAATGAAGTCATCAAAATAGCTGGCGGTGAGATTGTACCGGATGGTGCGCTGATAAATGTCAGCGATCCTGCAAACACCCCATACAAGTCAGAAGATTACTTTTCAAAAACAAAACAGCTGAACAAGGGCGAGGTTTATATCTCCCATGTTACCGGCTGGTATGTAAACAGGACTGAGTTTGAAAAGGGAAAACGCTTTGCGGGCATTATTCGCCTGGCAACGCCGCTATTTGATAAAGAAGGATTCGCAGGAATCATAACACTTGCTCTTGATGTACAGCATCTGGCGAACTTCACGGACAATATAATACCGACTGAAGCCGGTCATGTCCTCGAAGCGGATGCATCGACGGGCAATTATGCCTATATGGTGGATAACAGGGGATTCGTTATTTCCCATCCAAACGATTATCACATTGCCGGTCTCTATAAGGATGGGTCTCCCGTTCCTCCAATTACGGGAGAGACATCCAAGGAAATGGCCGACAAGGGAGAAGAGGTCTTAAACCTCAATCTTCTCGAGGCTATGGATCCGGGATTACCGAAGGTAGCAAAGAGTGCTGATGAAGGAAATTCGGGTATAGAGGTATATAAATTTAGTGGTCACACCAAGGTTGTGGCCTACGCACCGATTCCCTTCTATAATGTCAGCTATCCTTCCCCTGCGGGATTTGGATGGATCGGCATGGGTATCGATGTTGAAAGATTCAATGAGCAGGCCATGAGAGCCTCTGCGGAAATAGAAAAAGAGGCAAAGGCATGGATGACGACAATCATTTTAATTCTCATCCTCGCGGTTGTTCTGCTCTTCATAATTTCTGCACTTCTTGCAAGGGGAGTTACCCGTTCAATTGATGCAGAAGTTCCCGAAGGTTCAAAAGAACCAGAGTATTATGATGACGAAGATTAAGCAGTAGAACGAAGTAAAGAACACGAGAGGGCCGGAAGTTTAACTTCCGGCCCTTTTTTTATATGGGAGCAGGGGTTGTAAGATAAACATTTCCCTACGGCGAATGACAGGCAAAAATCTTGAAGTGTTTGCAGAGGTATGGTAGTGCACAATAGACGTGTGATTAGCGGGCCGAAAATTACGGAAAGGCCGGTGCCAGGCCGGGGATTGATAGAATGTCTGAAGATGATAACAGAGTGAAAGATGGCGATCGGATATACGATCTTGTGGATGTAGTGGAAGAAGGGGCACGCAAACCTGCACCTGAAGCTATCCTGAATGAGGAGATAATCAGGAAGGTCGAGGAGATTTCCGAGAAAGTGGCCAGACAGATGTTCCCCCGTATAGCCGAGCGAATTATAAAAGAAGAGATAGAAGCATTAAAGAAAAAGATAGATGATGAGTAAATCACCGTGGGCAAGTGGTGGAAGAAATTTCCTGAAAAAAGTTCCCCTTGCCTTTTTTTTTGTTATGCTTTGTTGTGTGCTCTATCCCGCCCGGACATTCCCTCAGGAACAGTTCAATATCTGCGAGATAGAAACCGAGGGAGTTAGCGTTATTATAAGCGGTGATATGGCCCGTGCACGGGATAATGCAGTAAAAGAAGCCCAGAAACTGTCTATAGAAAAGGCAGTCAAGACATTCCTCTCTCCGGAAGCAGTGGCCGAGCATTTCCAGGGCCTCAGTGACCATATTTATTCCAAATCAGGGGATTACATTCAGAACTATACAATTATAGAGGAACGAACGGAAGGCGATTATTATCGAGTCAGGATCAGGGCAGCCGTCATGGCGGAAGGCATACGAAATGACCTTGAATCGATGGGATTTCCCGTGGCGAGAAGGAGCCTTCCCAGGGTTATGGTTATCATTTCTGGAAATGGTAATGAGTTGCGGGATATCGACAATACGCTGAAGCCGGAGGAATTGTCATCCTCGATATATATAATCAATGAAGATCTTTCAGAAGAGGGATTTATTATTGTCAGATATCCGCGCGATGACTATGGGGAAGAGGAGTTGAATGAAGATGATGTCGTATCGCTGGGAAGGAATTTCAACGCCGATCTCGTGATTGTCGGTAAGGCCTCGGTGGAGGAGATGAGTGTCATCGAGGGAACGGAAATAAAATCCTATGAAGTGCGTGTCTCAGCGAAGGCCATAACCACTGATAATGCTGAAGTCATTGCCTCGACCGCCGCACGGGCTGAATCGTACACAGCCGATAGTATTACGGGACGATTGGATGCTATCGAAAGGGCGACAAAAGAGGTGGCTGACTATCTGAAAGTGCGGATAATAGCCGACTGGCAGCGGGAAGTCAGCTCTGTCAAGGTAATTTCGGTTACGATTAGGGATATAATGAGCTATTCCGATTACGTTACCCTGAGAAATGTATTGAAAAACGAGACAAGGGGTGTAAAGAAGGTCTTTCAAAAGAGGATGGAATCAGGTATAGCGATCTTGGATATCGAGATGGAAGGGAATGCACGATTCCTGGCTAACGAACTCTCTTCCGATAAATTTAATGCATTCTCGCTTGGTATCGTCTGTACGGACGAGGACAGTCTGGAAGTAAGTATTATAAAATAAGCGAAAGTCACCGAAGTCTTGCTGCAGGGATCTCCATCTGTTGCGGATAACTTTTGATTGTATGATCCTGCCCTTCGGTTCATGAGGTTATCATATGTTTTCTTGGAAGTATACAGGGGTGTTTCTGGCGGTTTGTGCCATTTTCATATCTGGATGCAGAGGCACCATTCCTTCTTTTGTAGCCCCCGATTTTGATAAGAGGTGTATACGCCTTATCGCATTGATGCCCATTGACAACAAGACCAAAGACCAGAAGGCGGCAGTTATATTGAGAAAGGAGTTGCTCGAAGAGCTCTATTTCAAGGGGTATCCCCAAATACCGCTCGATGTTATTGATGGGAAGATCAAAGAAATTAATGAAAGAAACCTTGTCACAACGGGGAAACGAATTCCGCCCGATGTGATCGGTGAGGCGCTCGGTATCGATGCGGTTATGTACTGTACACTGACTGAATGGGGGGTATCGCTCCGCTATCTCTACGCACCCACCACAGTTGCGGCTTCCTTTGAGCTTCTGAGCGCTAAAACGGGAGAGACCCTCTGGAGATCAAACCAGAAGGTTGTGGAGAGAGACTATGACATTACCCAAAAGAGACTCGAGATGAAGTCTCATGAGTCCTATGAAATAGCTGTTCGGGAAGTCTTGGATAAGGCCATAGCGACATTTCCAGACGGTCCCGATTGTCTGGGAGATCCGTCTTCCAGTACGGGAGTCAAGGATATTCTAATACGGTTGAAAAAGTCGGTACAATGATAAGCGAGAATTGAACTGAAAAGCGAGCGCATTCCCCGTTGCTTGCAGCGGGGTTAGCGAGCGAATAATAAGTAACATTTTCCTTGACAGTCGGAGA
>JAFGBH010000043.1 GCA_016933215.1 Deltaproteobacteria bacterium
ATTACACTGGTAAAGGCATCTCCCGTACCGGGATAGCTGGCAGGCAAATATTCGCAGATAACCTTCCAGAACCGGTTGTCCCTCTTGTTAAAGGCAATCACCGACGTTTTACTGCGATCCACAGTCTCATGGATGCCCGTGACTATGACGATCCGGGGACCCTTTTCCGCAAGTGTCGCAATCCAGTCTTTTATCTCGGGCAGTGATATATGAGGAGTATAGGCTTTATCGAGAAGGAGGGCTGCCTCTGTCAGATTCGGCGTGATCACATCGGCTTTTCCTATCAGCGACTGCATTTCCCGGACCATATCCGGACTAAGAGGACCATAGAGAGAACCGTCATCGCCAAGAACGGGATCCACCACAATCAGCTGATTCTCCTGTGAGAAATGACTCATGAAATCCATGACCGTATTTATCTGCCGGTGGGATCCGAGAAACCCGCTGTAGATGGCATCAAACCTCAGACCCAGTTCCTTCCAGTGTCGGATATAGTCATCCATCTGATCGGTCAGGTCCACAAAATGATAATTCTTGAATTTACTGTGGGTTGAAAGGACCGCCGTTGGCAAGGGACAGACTTGAATCCCCATGGTGGATAGTATGGGAATCACCACCGTCAATGAGGCTCGTCCGAAACCCGATAAATCATGAATGGCGGCCACTCTCTTGACAGGATTCTTCATGGTTCTTTCGCCCCCTTTTTTATCGCTTTTCGCATATTCCGAAAGCTGTGCTCAGGCTCTACATCTCTCTATCACGGATTATTATATTATACCAAGGCAAAGGGATCACGACCCTATTTATACCCCGACATTTTCCCCGTTACCGTTCCTATGTCAACCCGTATGACGGCAGTCTTCTTTACTTTTTCTTCGGGATACTCAAAGGACTTCACCGAATAATGCTTCATAATGATATCAAGTGCCCTGAGCTTGGAATCCATGTCCTCAAGAAGCCGCGCCTTTCCATAACCTATCACGCTCTTATATCTAACACTCCAGGAGCATGACTCGTCCGACGGAATGGGTTCACCATCACTATCAAATTCAAAGCATACATTAATGTTCTTTCTGAGGATGTCAATTTTTTTACCCGCCAAGGCACCGTGAAAATAGAGAGCAGTGCCATCATAGCCGAAAGTGAGCGGAACAATATAGGGCCTGTCATCTTGCGAAAGGGCCAGTCTGCAAAATGTCGATTCATTAATAATGGAATCGATCACCTCTCTATCGGTGATCTCTTTGTCCTTTCTTCTCATATCGTACCTCTATAGTTTCATTTTTCTTCTGATATACCAGACGAGAAAAACACTCATAGCAATAACCGAGAGGATTCGCAAGGGTGTCACATATCCCTTTGTATCCTGAGTGGGGGAAGTACCCTCCGTTATCTCCTTTACATCCTTACCGCTTTTATAATCTCCGGCGTGGTGTTTTTCCGTATCCGCCGCATACACTGCTGCACCCCTCTCCATTACAAAAGTCTTTTTGCCGGATGTAGCGGTGATGTCCGATTGTTTTACGTTGACATAAACCATGGTGAGAACACAAAAGAGAAGGGTGCTTACGAGGACAATTCTGACAACTATGTTTTTTTCAGGTCGTTTCATAGTCTGTCCATCAGAGGTAAAGAATGGCGGGCGGTTCTCCCCGTAGAGAGAACCGCCGTCGTATAGTTTTTCGTGATATGTGGTGCTACACGATTCCCTGTGCCATCATCGCCTTCGCAACCTTCACAAATCCGGCAATGTTCGCTCCGTTCACGTAATTGCCGGGAGTACCATACTCATCAGCCGCGCCTATACAGGCACTGTGAATACTCTTCATGATTCTCTTGAGATAATCATCCACTTCCTCACGGGTCCAGCTCAGACGGAGGCTGTTCTGCGTCATCTCAAGACCCGATACGGATACACCACCTGCATTTGACGCCTTGCCCGGTGCATACAATATCTTGTTTTCAAGGAAGATATTGACACCTTCGGGAACGGTCGGCATGTTCGCGCCTTCGCTGACGACATTGACACCATTGGCGACGAGATTGGCCGCATCTTTTGCGTTAATCTCGTTCTGTGTCGCACAGGGGAAGGCACAGTCGGCCTTGTGATTCCAGAGAGGATTATAACCAAGGGCAGGATCAATCGCCGTATAAACCGCCTCGGGATACTTTTCAGCATATTCCTTGATACGTCCGCGCTCTACATTCTTAAGGTACATGACATAATCAAGTTTTTCACGGCTGATACCCGACTCATCGTAGATGTATCCCGAAGAATCGGAAAGGGTCAGCACTTTGCCTCCCAGCTCCAGCACCTTCTCGGCAGCATACTGCGCCACGTTCCCGGAACCGGAGATAAGGCAGGTCTTGCCTTCCAGCGCTTCATCTTTCGTTGCCAGCATCTCGGAAGCAAAGTAAATGGTACCATAGCCGGTCGCCTCGGGACGAATCAGGCTTCCGCCCCACTCGAGACCCTTTCCCGTCAGAACGCCGGTAAATTCATTCCGGAGTTTTTTATACATTCCGAAGAGATATCCGATCTCCCTCGCGCCTACGCCGATGTCACCGGCGGGCACATCCGTATTCGGGCCGAGATGCCTGAATATCTCAGACATAAAACTGTGGCAGAAACGCATCACCTCATTGTCCGATTTTCCCTTGGGATCGAAGTTGGAACCGCCCTTACCGCCACCCATAGGAAGCGTCGTCAGGGCATTCTTATACACCTGCTCAAATCCCAGAAACTTCAATATGCTCAGGTTGACAGAGGGATGAAAACGGAAACCGCCCTTGTAGGGACCGATGGCGCTGTTCATCTCGATGCGATACCCTCTATTGATCTGGACCTCACCTCTGTCATTAACCCAGGGAATCCGAAACAGTATGGTTCGTTCAGGCTCTACCATTCGCTCCAATACCTTTGCTGTACGATACTCAGGATGCTTATCAAGAACAGGCTTTACCGACTCTGCAACCTCGGCCACGGCCTGGAGAAACTCAACCTCACCAGGATTGCACTCTTCACACATCTTAATAAATTCTTTCATCTTTCCTTCTCCTATCATTGGACGTTTAATTTCTTGATCTCTTTATCTTTTTCGAATTGATCAGTTTGGTTTTTACAGCAAACTCTCCCTATCAAGCCTTGAAAAGAGACGAGCGACAATTGCAACGTTGTCTTTTCCGTCCCTCATCAAGTCAGCATAAAATAATGCAATTTTCTCTAGGGAGAACAATATGACCGTAATCTCTCCAATCCCTCGGCCATAGGGATTGGAGAGATATTATTTTCAGCTCAGCATTTCTTATTATATCCCGAGATATGCCTCACGAATATTCGCGTTTTCCAAAAGTTCCTTACCGGTCCCTTCCTGAACTATCCTTCCATGCTCGAGCACATATCCACGATCACTCATGCTGAGAGAATGCTGTACATCCTGCTCGACCATCAGTACCGTCAAACCCTTGTCGGCTATCTTTTTGACGGTCTGGAATATTTCCTGAATGAGAACAGGGGCAAGACCAAGGGACGGCTCATCGAGCATCAGGATTTTGGGATTGGCCATCAGTCCTCTCCCTACCGCAACCATCTGCTGCTCACCGCCACTCATGGTAATGGCAAGCTGTTTTTCACGTTCCTTTAGTCGAGGGAGGAGTTTATATACCTCCTCAAAACCCTCGGCCATACGGGAATATGCCCTCGGATTGTGAGCTCCCACTTCCAGGTTTTCTTTGGACGTCATCAGGGTAAATAATTTCCTACCCTCTGGAACCTGCACAACCCCCCTATTAACAATCTTTTCGGGACGAAGGTTGTGTATCGGTTCACCGTCGAAGATAATCTCCCCCGATGTTGCCTTCACAAGACCGGATATGCATTTCAGGACAGTTGATTTACCGGCCCCGTTGGCTCCGATTATGCTGATAATTTCGCCTTCTTCTACATGCATGGAGACATCATAGACAACTTGAACGTCTCCGTAAAAGCAATCTATGTTTTTAATTTCCAGTAGCGACATAACCATCTCCTAAGTATGCTTTTATTACTCGCTCATCTGTGGACACCTCTTGAGGTGTCCCCTCTACGATCTTTTCTCCAAAGTGGATGACTGCAATGCGATCCGAAAGTGCCATAATCGCCCGCATAATATGCTCAATAACGAATATGGTAACGCCACTGTCCCTGATACCGCGAATAACGTCGAGAATCTCATCGACTTCATTGGGTCTCAGCCCCGCCATACATTCATCCAGAAGAAGCATTTCAGGGTTGGTCGCCATTGCACGTGCAAGTTCAAGGCGCTTTCTGTCCGCAATGGTAAGGTTTTTGGCCAAGAGGTCTTTCTTGTCTGCAAGGTGCATCTTTTCAAGAACGTCGAGGGCCATATCCCTGACCTCTGCTGGATTGGTAGATCGTATATAGGAGCCTACCATCGTATTATAGAGTACCGTCTTCATCTTGAAGGGTTTGACCAGCTGAAATGTCCTGGCAATCCTCCTTTTGCAGATATCCCACGGTTTCATTGCCGTAATATCATCGCCTTTAAAAAAGACCTGCCCGTATGTGGGGGGGTAAACGCCGGCAACACAGTTAAAAAGTGTTGACTTGCCGGCACCGTTTGGCCCGATAAGGCCGAATATCTGTCCTTCCTCAATCGACAGATCTACCTGATCAACAGCCTTCAAACCACCAAAGTGTTTCGATACGTTTTTTATTTCAAGTTTTGCCATTACGACTTTACCCCCTTCTTCTCTATATTTCCGGTCGCCTTATCGAGGATCCAGTTGTAGAATTTATTCAACGGTTCCTGGATTCCCCGGGGCTGATAGATCATGACGAGTATCAGAACGAGACCATAGATAACCAGATGAAGGCCGGGCAAAAAACTGCTGAAGTAAATACGCGAAAAATCACTAACCGGCCTCAGAATCAGTGCCCCAAGCACCGGACCTGCCAGTGTTCCACGTCCTCCGATCAGCGCAATAAAGGCGATTTCAAAGGAAAAATCAAGCCCCAGGATCGCCTTGGGATAGAAATAGAGCGCGAGCTGCGCATAGAACGTTCCCGCCAGACCTGTCATAAAACAGCTTATGGCCATGGCGATAACCTTATATTTTGCAACATTGACACCGAGTGCCTCCGCTGCTTCCGGTTCCTCACCGCCGGCATTAAGATAATATCCAATTCGTATACGTGACATGTACCACGTCACAAAAAGCGCAGTACACAGCATAATAAGGATAATATAGTAATAGGGAACCTTGCTCATAAACTGAAAGTTCCAAAACGATTCACTGAGCGGAATACATATCCCGCGCGGCCCGTTCAAAACGAACGGCCCCAGTTTATCAGTGTTCTCGACAAACACCCTCACACCTTCACCAAATGCCATGGTCGCAAGTGCAAAGTATGCTCCTCTTAGTTTCAATGTCGGGATACCGATAATAGTTCCAACGATGGCAGCGAGAACTCCGCCGGCAAGCATCCCGATCCAGGGGCTCAGGCCATAATGCATAAACAGAATTGTTGAGGTATAAGCTCCGATTCCAACATACGCTGAATGTCCCAGCGGCAGGACGCCGGCCCATCCACCGACCAGATTCCATGAAGTGGTAAGATATGCGTAGAAAAAGAGCAATATCAAAATCTGGAGGTACGTCGGACTGCTCATCCAGATCGGCAGGGTAAAGACACCGACTATCAGAACAATCTTGAGTATTTTGTCCAATGTTTCTTTTGTCATCTTCGTTTGTCTCCTTTCCTACCAGTCTCTCTTTTCTCCGAATAGTCCTGCCGGTTTGACAAAGAGTACCGCCAGAAATACCAGATAGACTATCAGCTCAGTCCATGTTGACGTCATAAACTGGGCTCCTATGGATTCAATGAGACCGATGATTACACCTCCTAACAGGGCACCGGGTATGCTTCCCAGTCCTCCCAGAACCACGATGATAAAGCACTTCACGTCAAAAATGACTCCCACCGTGGGAAATACATAATAGAAGGGAATAAGAACGCATCCCACCACGCCCATAATGGCCGTTCCGATACCGAAGGCTATATTATAGACCCGGTACTGATTGATGCCCATGAGGCTTGCCGCTTCACGATCAAGACTTGCTGCCCGTATCGCCTTGCCCATCTTGGTATACTTGAGAAACCACACAAGGGCCACGGAAACGATTACCGTTGCGATTAAACCGTAAAGCTTGGGAGTGGAGACAATGATTTCACCAATTTCAAATGCCTTTCCTGTGATAGACGTCTGAACAACCCTGTATTCCGCCCCGAATATCATCAGGGTTATATTATCAAGGATGTACCATACACCCGACGTTACAATAATAACTTCCGTTGGTTCCCTAACATCACTCTGCGCCTCCAGAACGGGCTTTATGACGATATCCTGTAGAAAATACCCGAAGAAAAAGAGCAGGGGTACGACGACGATAAGTGCAAGGTAAGGATTCACACCGGTCAACATGACTACCCAGTATGCGGCATACATACCGACCATCAGGCAGGAACCGTGAGCGAAGTTGATCACCTTTATGACACCAAATATCAGGGTAAGTCCCAACGCAGCAAGACCGTAAATCGAGCCCATTAATGTCCCGCTAACGATTGCTTGAATTATAAAATCCATTTTTACCTCGTTTTCTCTATTTGCTGATGCGGGAGGGAAGCAGGATGTGCACACCCCCCTTCCCGCATCTGATACTTTAACGGATTATTGTCTGTAACCCTTGTTATTTCTCTGGCATGGGAAAGACTGCTTCGAAACCCGCTCTCGCAGCACTTTCAGGCCATACGGAAACTCTCTCCAGATTACCATCAACCATGCGGTACTGAACCATGACGAGCCCTGCGTTGATGTTCTGACCCGACTCGTCAAATTCGATTGCATCGTAGGAAACGATCATCGCCGGTCCGCTGTCGAGGTGCATACTTGCCAGCGCTTCCCTGAGTTTCTGGGCATCTGTTGAGGCTGCTCTCTCGAGGGCATCGGCAATTACGTATACGGAAGCATAGGCGTCAACAGATTCACCGGCCAGGTCAAAGCCGTGACGTTTCTTAAATTCCGCATTCAGCTCCGGAATGCCGGGTTTGCTTAGATCGGCTTCCCACTCGACGACGTCGAACATGTATTCGGCGTTTGCCCCGCAATTTTTACGGAACATCGGATCGGCGTGACCGCCACCCGTTCCGATAATCGCCTTGGCCTTGACTTTCATCTCCGCCATGGTGTTGGTGAGGAGAATTGCGTCCGACGCATTCGAGGTCAACAAAATGACGTCCGGTTTTGCCCTCTTGATCTTCATCACGACAGGCGTCAGGTCACTGGCGGTACTCGGATAGGGTTCATTGAGCACAACATCGTAACCATATTTCTCTGCCAGCTTTTCCCACTGTTCCGCCATACCCACACCCCAGTCACCATTCTCATAGACAAAGGCCATGGTCTTCAGATCCGCCCCGGATTTCTTCTTCATATCCTCGAGAAATTCAAACTGGTCACGGGTCCACCAGGCATCCTTCGCGGCAATCCTGAAGGTGTATTTGAATCCTCTTTCAGTAATGGTGTTACGGACAGACACGGGAACGATAAAGGGAACTCTGTATCTCTCGGCAACCTGTGTCGACGGATAGGTAACCGCCGAGTTCCAGCATCCCGAAAGGATATGCACCTTATTGGTGTTGATAAGGCGTTCCGCTGCGGTAACACCTACCGTGGGGTCGCTCTTGCTGTCGACGTAAATATTCTCGAGCTTTGCACCGCCCAGTGATTTGATGCCGCCGGCATTGTTAATCTGCTCGGTAGCCAATTCACGGGCATATTTGCCCTGGATGCCGACCGACGCAGACGGTCCCGAAAGTGGCAGGATGTTGCCGATCTTTACCACCTTGTCCTTCGCCACTGCCGACGTACCGGCAGATAAAACCATGGCAAAGGCAAAGGTAAGCGCTACAACACACACAAAACCTGTTCGCCAAAAACTTCCTCTCTTCATACTTTTCTCCTTCCTTCCTATAGCTATAGTGAAGTTGTCCCCCTCCCTACGAGAGGGAAAATACTCCTTAACTTAGGAGCGGAAAAACATCGATTCGTTCTTCTTTTGCCCTCAGAACACCCCCGATTTCTTTCCGGATCCCCAGTTTCGGATCTTCTGTTTCGGGAACCTTTTTCCCGAGAATTATCAAAAAAACAAACGATGTGCTTCTTTCAGCTCTATCCCTTGAGAGACGCGAAGGCGTCATCCATTATCGCGAGTCCCCTGTCAAGCTGTTCGTCGGTGATCACCAGCGGCATGAGGCAGCGAATCACGTTGCCGAAGGGACCACAGGAGAGAAGAATCATCCCATGCTCATAGGCGAATTTCACAATCGCCCCGGCCGACTCACTATCCGGTTCCTTCGTGACACGATCCTTGACCAGTTCCATGCCAATCATGGGACCCTTTCCGCGCACATCGCCGATTACCTCATATTTCTTCTGCATCTCTTCAAAGGCCGCCCACAGTTTCTTACCGAGGGCCTCGCTCTTCTCAAGCATGTTCTCCTCTTCGAATATATCCAGGACCGCATTTGCCGCAGCGCAGGCAACTGCATTACCACCATAGGTTCCGCCGATTCCACCCGGATGAACCGAATCCATGATCTCCTCTCTGCCGACAACGGCACTCAAGGGCATACCGGCGGCAAGGCTCTTCGCCGTGGTTATCATGTCAGGCACGACTCCCCAGTGCTCGATTGCAAAGAGTTTATTGCCAGTCCTTCCCATACCGGCCTGGATCTCGTCGGAGACAAAGAGTATCTCGTTATCCTTACAGATCTTGGCAAGTTTCGGGAAATATTCCGGCGGCGGTGTAATAAAACCACCCTCACCGAGAACGGGTTCCGCAATCAGGGCCGCCGTTGTCTCCGGAGGGGTCTCTATGAACTTTTCCTTCAGATAATCGGCACAGGCGATATTACATTTCGGGTACTCGAGACCGAAGGGGCACCGATAGCAGTAAGCACAGGGCATACGATAAATCTCCGAAGCAAAGGGACCAAACCCTAATTTGTACGGTTTGACCTTGCTTGTCATTGTCATGGTCAGGAGCGTTCTGCCGTGAAAGGCATGCTGAAAGACGATGATTCCGGTCTTTTTGGTATAGTATCGCGATATCTTGACGGCGTTCTCAACGGCCTCGGCCCCGGCATTGACAAAAAATGCCTTCTTTGCAAAATTACCGGGGGTAAGGGCACAGAGCCTTTCCGCCAGCTTCACGGCCGGTTCATAGGGTACCACCATAAAACAGGTGTGGGTAAACTTCTCTGCCTGCTCCTTAATAGCAGCCACCACTTTGGGGTGGGAATGACCTACATTCATCACGCCGATACCACCGGCAAAATCTATATATTCCCTTCCATCGACATCGGTGAGCATCGCTCCCTTACCCGATTCGATGAAGGATGGCTTGCCACCGGCAAAGGATTTCGCCAGAAACTGTGATCGAAGTTCGCTCAATGATTCATTACTCATTCGTTTATCCTCCTCAATAGTAAATCAGTGTTTCACATGTTATTACATTCACCGGACAAGACCGGTGGCCTATTTCATTGTGTAAAGATCTTTCGTTACAGCGCCGCCGTGTAAATGGCCTTTGCGTCTTCATAGTTCAGCGTTCTCGGGTTATTCGCCAGGAGTCTCGTTACCTTCATCACTCCCTCGGCGAGCATCGGAACATCTTTCTCCTTGACACCGAAATCGGCCAAGTGCCTCGGCACCCTGATATCGTCGGCCAGACGATCAATCGCCGCTATAACACGATCGACTATCTGCAAATCATCAAGGCCCTCTGTCGGGATACCGAAGGGTTTGGCAAGGGCCGCAAACTTCGGAAGATTCCCGAGCACATTGTAGCGGATCACGTGGGGGAGCATCAGTGTATTTGCCACACCATGCGGTATGTGGAACTCGGCACCGATTGGATAGGCAAAAGCATGAACCGCCGTCACACCAGCATTGGCAAAACCGATGCCTGCCAGAAGTGCACCTTCCATCATGGCGCTGCGCGCCTCGATATTATCCCCCTTGGCATAGGCGATACGCAGATTGTTATAGATAAGCTTTATGGCCCTGATATTGAACATATCGGTAAGACCCGTCGCGTTTATGGAGGTATAGGCCTCGACCGCGTGGATGAGAGCGTCCATTCCGGTTGCCGCCGTTACATGAGGCGGAAGGCCGATCGTCATCTCCGCATCCAGGATACCCATAGAGGGATACATATGAGGACTGACCACACCCTTTTTCAGCTTTTCACCTTCGTCGGAAAGAATGGCGATGGGTGTGACTTCACTTCCCGTGCCGGCCGTTGTGGGCACCATAATGGTGGGCAAACCCGGGTTTGGTATCAGGTCGATCCCGAAATACTCAGAAATGGGGCCTTCGTTCGTCATCATAATCGCCGTTGTTTTCGTTATATCGATGGGGCTCCCGCCACCCAGACCGATAAGGAGTTCCGCTTTCTCTTTCTCAACCATGGCAACACAGTCCGCCACAATTTCATAGCGCGGATCCGGTTCAACTCCGTCAAATATGGCAAACGCAATTCCCGCCTCTGTAAGAGAGGTTTCAACCGGTCCGGTTAGACCTGCACCGATGACACCCTTATCGGTGACGATCAGGACCTTGGCAATTCCTCTTTTTTTGACCTCACCACCTATTGTTTTGATAGCTCCGGGACCCATAATGATCTTGGGCGTGGTACTGAAAACTTGTGCCATTTTTTACTCCTCCTCTCATCTTCGTAAGACGCACCTCCGAACGGCGTCGTTCCACGATAAAAAATTATTACTGAGGTGTCCTCGAGGCATACAAACTATGTCTCAAGGACACTCACTCATAGAAAGGGTGCATTACAGAGGTAGCCTCGGTAATCTTTCTATTGGTTATATATCCTTGCAAAATCCTTTTTCAGGTCTGCCCTGAAATCGGGATGTGCGATATTTATCAATTCCTTTGCGCGCTGCGGTACCGATTTTCCCCGCAGATCGGCGATTCCGTATTCGGTCACCACGAAGTGAATATCCGTGCGTGTCGTCGTTACAATCGCACCTTCGTCAAGACAGGGAACGATTCTGGAGAGTGTCCCCTTTGCCGCTGTTGAGTGGAAGGCAAGGATCGAACGTCCTCCCTTCGACCAGGCTGCACCTCGGATAAAGTCGGCCTGGCCGCCTGTACCGCTGAACTGTTTATGACCGATTGACTCGGAACAGGCCTGACCCGTCAGGTCGATCTGCAGCGTGGAATTAACCGAAACCATCTTGTCGTTTCTGGCGATAATGGCCGGGTTGTTCGTGTAATCGACGGTGAACATCTCCACGATCGGATTATTATGGACGAAGCGGTACAACTTCTCCGTGCCCATAAAGAAGGTGGCAACCATCTTGTTGGTATGAAAGTTTTTCCGCCCGCAGGTGATCACACCTTCGTTCACCAGATCGACCACCCCGTCGGAAAACATCTCCGTGTGGATACCCAGATC
Organism: Deltaproteobacteria bacterium; assembly: GCA_016933215.1. Taxonomy (GTDB): domain Bacteria; phylum Desulfobacterota; class Syntrophia; order Syntrophales; family UBA2210; genus JAFGBH01. The sequence goes on from JAFGBH010000043.1 coordinate 11,539, forward strand.
CTTCTTGTCTTTGAGAAAACCGAGAATCGAATCGGGAACAGCACCAATCCCGAGCTGCAGGCAGGCACCGTCTTCTATCAGTTCGGCAGAGTATCCGCCTATCTTCTCGTCAGTTTCCGAAATCTTAGGGGGATTCAGAACGATCGGTTTCGAATCGCACTCGATAATATGATCGATCTTGGAAACATGGATGAAGGCGTCTCCCAGAGTCCTCGGCATGTGCGGTGTCACCTCGGCGATAACGATCTTTGAACTCTCCGCCGCCGGTTTTGTATAGTCCACCGATATGCCGAATGAACAGTACCCATGTTCGTCCGGCGTGGACACCATACAGAGGGTTACGTCAACGGGAAGAATCTTCTCCGTAAACAGGCGCGGAATCTGGCTGAAATGGCTTGCCGTAAAACACGCCCTCCCCTCATGAATGGCCTTTCTGCTTGTGCCACCGGCAAAGAGAGAATTGTGGACAAAATGGGCTGAGTTTTCGGGAAGACAATACTCTGAGGGTCCCATTGCAACCATATGAACTATTTCAACATTTTCATAGGCATCTTTATTTTCAACCATAGCCTTCAGGACAACCTCAGGTGATCCAGAGGCATGCCCCACGACAACCCTGTCTCCTGATTTTATATGCGTAACTGCTTTTTGTGCGGTAGTTAGTCTCTCTTTATATAGTTCTTCCCATTGCATCTAATTACTAACCTCCTTGTCTCTTTTTTACTTCATCGATAAAGGTCTCGGCCTCTTCTCTGCTCTTTATGAAACGTATGGGACGGTTACCAAAGGGTTCAATATCGACACAGGCGGTTTTGCATCCAGTCACTACCAACACCATGTCAACATCTTCGCCGTCGGGAGACACGAATTCAATCGTGTCCCCCACACGTCTTTTGATCTCTTCAACAGTTTTCACCCGATCATACTGGGCCCTGCAGCCGCCACAGTATTTCAGCCCTACCTTCAGCTGAGGTGATCTCCCTTCTCGATCCCGCAGAGTTCTTTCGCGATCTGCTTCTTCTCATTCATGTTAATCAAACGGGTAATCATGATCCGCTGGGCCTGGGGAGAACCGGCACCATGCATGGATTCCGTCAGATACCCGACTGCCGCCGTACCGAGCGTGATGTTTTCGATCAGCCTCAAGATACGCATACGATACTCGGTCGGAATGTCTTCCTTCGTCTTATAGTATTTCTCCAGCCACTTGCCTATCTCGGGAGATTTGAAATCGGCCTCTGAAGGGAGTGTCACCATCAGGCCGCCGGCGATATCCTGGGCCAGTCTGGCAATCTGATAGGGAAAGCGGGTTACATTGTGCTTGTGAATGTTGGCAAGCAGGACATCAACAAGATAGGTCCCGCATGGTTCTTTGTGACCCTCGGAGGCACAGGCGATACATCCGCAATAGAGCGTCTCATTAAGATGATTCATCTCAACGATTTTATCCTTTACATGCGATGCCCTCTCGGCTCCGTTGTACTCGGCAATTGTCTGGGATGCACCGATCAGAACGTCTCCCACACCAACTTTACAGGCATAACTCTGTCGATGATAGGCCGCGAAATTTTCCACGAGCTGAGTCGAAAACTCGTATTCCTTGTACATGAAAATACGCTCCCAGGGGACAAAGACATGATCAAAGACACAAAGTGCCTCGTGACCACCGTAGTGCATGTTTCCCCTGTCAATAGTCATCCCTTCGCTCTTCCTGGTATCGCAGGACTGACGCCCTATTATGTAGGTGATGCCTTCCGTGTCACTCGGCAGTGCAAAGGATATTGCGTAATCCTTATCCTCTTCCCTCATCGTTATGGTGGGCATTATGATAATCTCATGGGAATTGACGGCACCTGTCTGATGGGCCTTGGAACCGCATACCACGATGCCATCGGGTTTCTCCTCCACAACGTGCATGAACATGTCGGGATCGGGCTGTTTGTGCGGTGGAAGGGACCTGTCACCCTTGGTATCTGTCATGGCGCCGTCACAAGTAAGATCGTTCTCCTGAACATATTCGAGATATTTGAGAAAACGTTTGTTGTATTCGGTCCCGTGTTTGGCATCGATATCGAAGGTGGTAATGGAAAGGGCATTCAATGCATCCATTCCCACACATCTCTGGAAACAGCAGCCCGTTTTGGCTCCCAAAAGCCGACCCATCTTGCTCTTTTTCAGCAAATCATCCCTGCTCTGGTGAATATTGCAGAAACGGTTGACCTTTTTCCCGGTGATGTGGGAGGTTGCCGTCATCAGGTCTTCATATTCAGGTCTATGGGCGAGTTCATACGTTGCCGCAACGGCATTCATCGAGGGACGAATGATCGGATCGTCGACGGGGTTTTCCACCTTCTTTCCGAACATGTACACCTGTAAATTAAGCTTCCTTAAGCTTTCCTCATATTCCTTTGCATTCATTAATTTACTCATCATGAATCTCCTTTAAAAAATAGTTCACGTTGTGCGTTTATTACAATCCGGGCCATGCTGCGCGCCGGCACATATTGACAAACGCCCGTTAACCAGCAACTTCCATGCCAGACACATTTCGAGTCCCTTGTAATATGAAAGGCACTTCAATAACAGGGCGTTACATAATATTATTGCCCGTAAGGTACAAGACAGGGACTCAAATTGTCCCCACCGAATGATGCATATCTGCATCAATCGCAATACCGAATATTTTTATGCTACTGAATTATATATCAGATAATGAATTTTACACAAAAAAATGCGATCATGCATCACCCACATAATCTACCACACCATAAGCAATACAACTTTCTGATTTTATTGATATTAAAGCATAAAACAGGGGTCGCTGGCTCTGATGCATTATTGCATCAGCTGCTTGGAGGGGGGCTGAGACAGTCGGCGGTTCTCATTTTGCGTCATATTGGCACACCATATGCCATAATGCATTACAAGGCTTATACTTTGATATTACTGCTATTGTCAATTTCTCATTCATACGGATGTGCCAGTTAGGCATAGATGAAGTTACGATCACCGAAGCGTGTTCCCCGTGAGATCGCGACGACCGGAGGCTGGTTTCGATTGTACGGGTTCACTCTTCAGTTCACAATCTTCCGTTCATTTTCTTGAGCTTACGGGTAATGGTTGATGAATCGACACCCAGATAGGGCGAGGCCTTGCGGGCGCTTCCATGTCGCTTTACCGCACTCTGAATGAGCGACAACTCCACTTTTTCAAGATGCTCTTTCAGAGTCAAACCCGAATTAACCGACTCATACCGTGACCCGTCACAGAGTTCAAGGGGAAGGTGGTGAGGAAATACAACGTTGTCGGGCGTGACAACAATCAGCCGCTCGATTACATTCGATACCTCCCTGACATTTCCCGGCCACGAATATTGCAGGAGCATACTGAGCGCCTCTCTGCTCAGTATCCTGTCCGTTCCATGTTTTTGATTAAACTGATTGACAAAGAGATTAATGAGATAGGGAATGTCATCGCGCCTCTCGCGGAGAGGAGGAATATAAATGGGAACCACATTCAGGCGGTAGTAAAGGTCGGCACGAAATTCCTTCTTTTCGATTAAGATCTTGAGATCCTGATTTGACGCACAGATGAGACGAACGTCGACCTTTTTAGGGACCGTTCCTCCCACACGGGTTATTTCAAAATTCTGCAGGACCCTGAGCAGCTTGGATTGCAATACCAGACTCATCGACTCGACTTCATCGAGAAAGAGGGTACCCCCGTTTGCAACTTCAAAGAGTCCCGTCTTCCCTTCCTTGCTCGCTCCCGTAAAGGCCCCCTTTTCATATCCAAAAAGTTCACTTTCCAGCAAGGTCTCAGGAATTGCCCCGCAATTAATCTTCACGAAAATCCCACTTTCCGAGCGATTCGACTGATCGTGTATCTCTTCGGCAATCCTGTCCTTCCCGACCCCCGTTTCTCCATATAACAGTACCGTTGCATCGGTTTTACTGACCCGTTCAACAAGATCATAAATCCGCAACATAGACTCGGATACCATAATGAGATCGCTCCCTCTCGTGGCGGACCGCTGGAGTTCCTGCAACTTCTCTTTATACGCCGATGTGAGCCCCAGCGAGGTCTCAAGACGCCGGTTCAGCTCGACCAGGTCTGTCATATCGCGTACATTGGTAACGATCATCTTGATAGTGCCCATCTCATCATAGATCGGGTTACCGGTGACAAGAATCTCCTTTCCCGATTTCAGATTCTGTCGTATCGTAACGCTATCTCTGGTTTCCAGGACCTTAAGCGACACGCTCTCACTGTAAAACCCCTCCCTGACAAGATCCCTCATATTGCGCCCCATTACCTGCGAGGCCTGGATTCCGGTAATTTTTTCATAGGCAGAATTCACCCAGATGGTATTGGCATCCCCATCGGTCACATATATTCCGTCATAGGAAGATTCTATAATTGCCTTAATCTCCTCTGCGTATTCCCGCACTTCAAAAAGGTCCTTTGAGAGCTTCTCATATGCCTTCATTTCCTGGAACACGCCCATCACGCCCACCAATTTGTCATTACACATAATCGGCGTTCTCTGGGCTACCAGCGTGCGGCCACCATAGGTTGCAGGGACATTCAGCTGCGGCTTTCCCGTTTCTATAATCTTCTTATAACCGAGCCAGATATCATAAGCCATGTCGGCCATTTTGATCGTATGTGGCACCACCTCGTCATGATAATCAAGAAGCTCCTTTGCCGCCTCGTTGGCAAATATAATGTACCCCTTTTTGTCGACTGCTATGATGCCGAAGTAGGTGGAATTGATTACCGCCTCACACATATCTTCGGCAGTCAGTTCCATCTCGGAATCATGATATTTTTTTATCATCTTCTACCATCCTTCCATTCTCTCGATTATTCTACGGACGCCACCTTATTAGATCATAGAGCGGCAGTCAATTAGAAAGTATCCACCAATACTTACAGAACGCGACAGCTGCTCTCTTAACTGAAACGCAACAAATATGCCACATTTCATGGAGTGATTGTATAAAGATATTTGACGAAGAAATACTTTTTGGATATAGTTCATCTCCTTCCACCGATATCACGCACACTGTTAACAGGAGGCAGAAGATGGCAAATGTACTATTGATCGGTAACGGTGCCCGGGAACACGTGATCGCCGAAGCCGTAATGCGCTCAAAACATAACCCGAAGCTCTTTCCCTATATGAAATCAAACAATCCCGGCATAGCGTCGCTATCAGAGAGCACAACGATAGGAAGCTACAGCGACCTCGAGGGAATAAATATGTTTGCCCGGAAACACACTATCGATTTCGCCATAATCGGTCCCGAAGATCCTCTCGCTAACGGTGTGGTCGATTCACTCAATACCATCGGGATCCCTTCGGTGGGCCCCACAAAGGATCTGGCACGCCTGGAGACATCGAAAACCTTCACCAGAGATCTCCTGCAAAAATATACTATACCGGGCAACCCCCGATACAGGGTCTTTTCCTCACTTGAAGGAATAAGAGACTTTATAGGTGAACTGGACGGTATCGTGATAAAACCGGACGGTCTCACGGGCGGCAAAGGCGTCATGGTGCAGGGAGATCATTTTGCAACGAGAGACGAGGCAATTGAAAAGTGCCGGGAAATTCTTGATGAACACTCATCGGTCATCGTGGAAGAGAAATTTGACGGCGAGGAATTTTCACTTCAGTGCCTCTGTGACGGCATCACGGTAGTTGCCACACCTCCCGTACAAGACCACAAGAGAAGATTCGTGGGAGACAAGGGGCCAAACACAGGGGGAATGGGTTCCTATTCGTTAGAGGATCACAGTCTTCCCTTCATGGAAAAGTCTGATATTGCGGTCGGCCTTGCCATCACGCAGAAAGTCGCCGAGGCAATCTATAAAGAAACGGGGGAATATTACAGGGGAGTCATGTACGGCGGATTTATCATCACAAAGAAGGGGGTACAGCTTCTGGAATATAATGCCCGTTTCGGAGACCCTGAAGCCATGAACATCCTGCCTCTTCTTAAAACAGACTTTATCGACATATGCCGGGCGATTATCACGGGAACCCTACAGGACATCGAAATCGAGTTCGATACAAAGGCAACGGTCTGTAAGTACGTGGTTCCAAGAGGATACGGCCTTCCGAAAGATCATCCCGATGCCCGGTCAACCGCATCAAAAATTGAGGTCGATGATGTTCAGGATGTACATCTCTACTACTCATCGGTCGATAAAAGAGCAGACGGCCTCTACATGACGACGTCACGGGCCATCGGGGTGGTGGGAATCGCCCCCGATCTTGATGGTGCCGAAAGGAAAGCCGAGAAAGCGATATCGGCAATAAAGGGCTCCGTGGACCACAGGCCGGATGTGGGGACAAAGGAATTGATAGAAAAGCGGATTCAACACATGAAAGAGATTCGAGGATAAACCAAAGGAGAGAATGGAATGGCAAACAAGATTACGAGGGCGCTCATCAGTGTGACCGATAAAAGCGGCATTGTGGAATTTGCGAAGGAACTGAAAAGGTTTGACGTGGAGATACTATCAACGGGCGGAACGGCGGTGCAGTTGAGAGAAGGCGGAGTTGACGTGATTGACGTTTCAGATTACACCGGGTTTCCCGAGATGATGGACGGACGATTAAAAACACTGCATCCCAAGATTCACGGCGGGCTTCTCGCACTCAGGGACAATGAGGCACACATGGAGGCCCTGAAGAAACAGAATATCGGCCTTATCGATATGGTGGTTATCAACCTTTACAAATTCGAGGATACCGTGGCAAAACCCGACTGCTCACTCGATGAGGCAATCGAAAATATCGATATCGGCGGTCCCACCATGCTCCGCGCCGCCGCCAAAAATCATCATTTTGTCACCGTGGTGACGGACCCGGAGGATTACTCAACAGTACTCAAGGAAATGGAAGAGCGAGGCGGCGCAATCTCGGAAGAGACAAATTTTGCCCTCGCCACGAAGACCTTTCAGCTCACCGCCCGATACGACGCGGCAATTTCCAACTACCTGGGGAGTATCACCCTGAAGGAAGAAAAAAGGGAGTTTCCCGACACCTACACGGTCCAGTTCGAAAAGATTCAGGATCTCCGTTACGGCGAGAATCCGCATCAGAAGGCCGTCTTTTACGGGGAGAGAGACCTTTCTCTCTCATCGATACCGAATGCCCGGCAGTTGCAAGGCAAGGAACTCTCTTACAATAACATTATGGACAGTGACGCGGCGTGGCAGATGGTAACCGAATTTACCTTACCCACCGCTATTATCATGAAACATTCCAATCCCTGCGGTGCGGCAACCTCTGCCGGTGACATTAAAGAGGCCTATATAAAGGCACTGCAAACCGATCCCGTATCCGCCTTCGGAGGAATCGTAAGCTTCAACAGGCCCGTGGACAGAGAAACGGCAGAAGAACTGGCAAAGATATTCCTCGAGGTCATCATAGCCCCCGGTTTCGACAGAGAGGCCCTGGAAATTCTGGGAGCAAAAAAGAACGTTCGGCTCTTGGCAACACTGCCGCCGAAGGGTTCAAGGGCGGGAGAACTTGATTTCAGAAGAGTCGCCGGCGGTCTCCTGGTTCAGGAGAGGGACCTGGGGGGCGACAATATACGAAATGCACAGGTGGTGACAAAACGAAGGCCCACGGAAGAGGAGTATCAGGCCCTCGACTTCGCCTGGAAGGTGGTAAAGAACGTTAAATCGAATGCCATCGTTTTTACAACCAAAGACCAGCTTGTGGCAGTGGGGGCAGGACAGATGAGCAGGGTCGATTCGGTAAAGATAGCCATCATGAAGGCAAATATGCCCACAAAAGGGACAGTACTCGCCTCCGACGCATTTTTCCCCTTCCGCGACGGCGTGGATATTGCCGCCGAGGCAGGTGTCACTGCAATTGTACAGCCGGGAGGCTCCATACGCGACGAGGAATCCATAACAGCGGCCGACGAACACGATATCGCCATGATATTCACGTGGAAAAGGCATTTCAGACACTAAAAGAACAGTTTGAAGTTTGAAAACAGCAGTTTCGTAATCAATAGTTGCCTGATACGTCAGGCGCGGCGGCAGTAGGCAGCTGATACATCAACGGGCTACAGAACCTTGGAGCTCCCCGCAACAAGTTGCGGAGAATCTCCGATTGTTAAAGAAGATGTTAGTTTTTCATTCGCTCGCTCACCCCGCTGCAAGCAGCGAGGAATGTGCTCACTGTTCAATTCAATGACTGCTTGTTAAAAAAGGGGATCGCCAATTATGGACAAAAAATCCAATCTTCTTGTCAGTGTTGTTATCGGAAGCGATTCTGATCTTCCCATAATGAAAGAGTCGGTCTCCATTCTGGAGAAACTGGATATTCCGCACGAAGTTTTCCTCACCTCCGCCCATCGCTCACCGGAAAGAACACTCTCCTTCGCAAAGAAAGCGGCAAAAAGGGGAATAAAGATCATTATCGTGGGAGCCGGGGCTGCTGCTCATCTCGCAGGCGTCATCGCATCCAACACACATCTTCCCGTGATCGGAGTTCCCATCGATTCTTCACCCTTGAATGGTCTCGACGCCCTCTTGTCAACCCTTCAGATGCCTGGCGGTGTTCCCGTTGCCACAATGGCGATAGGAAAATCGGGGGCGAAAAACGCCGCGCTTCTGGCCGCCAGAATACTCGCACTGGAAGATAATAATCTCCGGAAGAAACTGGATGCGTACGTCAAAGCTATGGCAGAAACCATCGAAGAAAAACAGAAAAATCTCTAAATGCCGAAAATTATAAAAATAGATCCCCTCTATCCCGAGCCATCTCTGATAGAAAAAGCAACGGGAATCCTGAAGCGAGGGGGTGTTATTGCCTACCCCACAGAGACATTCTACGGGCTCGGAGGCGATGCGACAAATGAAAGGGCAATCAAAAAAATCTACACCATCAAGGGGAGGGAAGACAGAAAGCCGATCTCAATCATTATCGGTTCGGCACAAGATGTTGATACTTTTGCCATAAACATCAGCGAGGGAAGCAGAAAACTGATGGAAAGGTTATGGCCGGGGGGATTGACCCTCGTATTCAAAGCATCCCCTACTATCCCGGAAATGCTCACAGCAGAGGCGGGAACAATCGGTATCAGATACTCCAGTCACGCCATTGCCGCAGATCTGGCTCGCAATCTCCCGGGAGCCCTCAGTGCAACCAGTGCAAACATATCGGGGGAAAAAGAATGTACATCGGCCGGTGAGGTAATTAATACCCTGGGTGACAGGATAGATGCGATCATCGATGGCGGCATTACACCGGGGGAATTGGGATCCACCATCGTCGATGTATCGAAGGAACCACCCGTTATCCTGAGAGAAGGCATCATACCTTCATCTCTGATAGATGAAATTATTGGGTGCAGTCCCTAAATAAAAAGGGGGAAATCTACCATGCAAGAAGCTGAAAAATATGCCCACAAGATAGTGAAAAAGCTTCGGATCAGACTGCCTGATTTACCGAGCGCCTTTGGAAGAGTCGCCATGGAACTCGGCAATCAGGGGGCTATGCTGGGAGACATCAGAAAGGTGCATGTAACCTCTCATTATATAACCCGCGATATCATCATTTTTTTCGACAAAGAAAAACAAATCTCTGACTCTGTCTTCGCCATAGAAAAGCTCAAGGGGTACAGGGTACTTTCCATCGATGATGTGGTCATGGAGATCCATGAGGGAGGAAAAATTGCCATGACCCCCCGGGTTAAGATGGAAACATTGAGTGATCTGAGAATGATTTATACCCCCGGCGTCGCGCAGGCATGCAACTATATACTGGAAAATCCCGAAGCGGCCCGCAAATATACGTCGATCGGGAATACTGTCTGCATAGCGACCAACGGCTCCGCCGTCCTCGGTCTGGGCAATATCGGTGTTCTGGCGGGAATGCCCGTTATGGAAGGCAAGTCGGTCATACTCAATAAAATGGCCGGTGTAAGCTGTATCCCGATACTGATAGACAGCAACGATGCCGACCGAATCGTCGATACCCTCGAGACTATATCGAAGACCTTCGGGATCATCATGATCGAAGACATCGGGGCACCGCTCTGCTTTGAAGTCGAGGAAAAATTGGAGGAGAGAGTTTCCATTCCTGTCTTTCACGACGATCAGCATGGTACTGCAACGGTAATCCTCGCAGCCCTTATAAAAACGCTGAAAGTGACAGGAAAGAAGATGGAAAAGGTTCGAATCATCATAAACGGAGCCGGTGCCGCAGGCATTGCAACCTGCAGAATGCTTCTCGAATACGGCTTTATGAACATCGTCATCTGTGACAGAAAGGGGGCTCTTTACAGAGGCAGGAAAGAAAATATGAACCCCTACAAGAAGGCCATCGCCGCTCTCACGAACGAGGCATGCGAGAGAGGAACACTCAAAGAGGTAATAGAAAAAAAAGATATATTTATCGGAGTCTCTTCACCCAATCTTGTCTCGAAAGATATGGTGCGAAGCATGAACAAAGCCCCTATCGTCTTTGCCCTCGCAAACCCGGTACCCGAGATATTCATCCAGGATGCCACCGATGCAGGAGCTGCCATGGCCCTCGACGGAAGAACGATTAACAACTGCCTCGTATTCCCCGGCCTTATTCGCGGAGCCCTTGACGCCTGTGCGTCACGGATCACCTATTCCATGAAATTTCGTGCCGCAGAGGTGTTGGCGTCCCTGGCGGGCAAGCATGAAATTGTTCCTAATTTTATGCTCCAGACGATTCACCGAAGGATTGCCGAGGAGGTCAGAGGTGCCGCTCTCGAGACATGTTGACCGATGGTACATTCCGCTTCCGAATTACCCGATCATGCCTGACAGATTTCCGAAAAATCCGCCAGATTCTTTTCCTCGCCGAGGGCGATCAGTTTATCCATCTTTTCTATTATATAGGAAGCAGCCGGATTGAATATCATTTTCCCCGACTCCTTTTTTACTGCCACGACGATGAGCCCATATTTCTGTCGTAATCCCGACTCCTCAAGCGTCTTCCCCACGGGAGCAGAATTGTCGCATACTGTCAGTTCCTCCATGCGAAGTTCCAGAGACTGACGCTGCGTCGTCAATTCTATAAAATCGAGCATGTCGGGTTTGAGAATCGCCATGACCATCCTCATAGCGCCTTCTTTGTAGGGAGACATAACCCTGTCCGCCCCTACCTTCATGAGTCTGTGTTCCGAGGCATCATCCTCTGACCTTGAGAGAACGAAGATATCAGGATTTTTCTCTTTTGCAGCAAGGATTACATAGAGGTTGTGTGCATCCGTCGGGAGGGCGCAGACTATCCCCTTTGCCCGCTCGACACCGGCATCGATAAGTGTTTTATCCTCTGCGGCACTCCCCTTTATATAGAAAAACTCTTCCTCGGCAATCTCCAAGATGACAGCGGGGTCATTCTCTATCACGACAAACTCGATACCTTCGCGGGACAGTTCTCTACATATCAGGCAGCCCATCTTCCCAAATCCACAAATGATGTAATGCCCGTTCATCTTTTTTATCTGTCTTTCCAATTTGCCCCTCCCAAAAATCTGGCTCAGCCGACCCTCAAGAAAATATTCCATTGCCAGCGCAAAGGTATAGGCCATTGCACCAACACCAAAAACTATGAGAAAAATGGCAAAGAGTCTCCCCTCCATGCTTCTGGGGTAATAATCTCCATACCCCACAGTACCGAGAGTGACGATCGTTGCATAGAACGATTCAAGAATCGACCACCCCTCAATGAGATGGTACCCCACGGTTCCCGTCACAACGATGAGGAAGAGAATAGCAAAGGCATATCTGATTTTACGTTCCTGGATCAAGCAGCCCCCCTGAAAAGTTACAGGATACCTTCCTTTACCATTTCTCTTCTTCCACACCTGCAAGTTCAACGGTAAATTCGCTGGCGCCTTCGGCAGGATTGGTAAATACCAGCATAAAGGGTATCTTTCCCCCGTAGGGTATATCCTTGTTGGGAAAACCGCTCCCGTAAGGATTCGAAAGCTCCTGCCTGATTTCAATCTCTGTCAGGTTTGACAACTCCTCATCGCTGATGATAGTGCCACAGTATGATTCCACTTCCATAATAGAATCACCCGACCCATTGAGCACCTTTCCTCTGACCCTGATCTTGGAAACGGAATAGTCGTTGTTATTGACGGCAATCCCTTCAACCACGAGGAGATTGCCGATCACCCAGTTTTCTATATATTTTTCTTCTATATCAGTGATCTCTACGGCCGATTTTTCTACATCAACGCCCTGGCTTTCCTCATCAGTTCCTACAATCCTCTCGAAAACGGGAAGTGTCTTAATCCTGTCGACAACTCTCATTCTAAAATCAGGGAAGAGCCACATATAAACACCCCCCACAACGAGAATCACAACGATGAGATAGGCAACGAGTTCAGGAGGCGACCAGAGCACCTTTTTCTTCTTGAGCGTTATTTTCTCTTCCGGGGGTTCATCTCTTTCTTCGGGAGCGTAAATATCTTCGATTTTTTCACTTATTTTCCCTTCGCCACCCTTCTGAATTTCATCGATGATCACGCTCAAATCATCTAAAATCTGTTCATCCTCTTCTTCCTCCGGCTCAACCAGACCCACGGGGGGGGAAGTACTATCTGCCGAGGGATTCTCCTGGAAAAAGACATTTTCGCAGCGGGTACACCGTACCCAGAACCCCTCACCTTCGATCGTGCTTTCATCGAAGTTATATTTCGTCTCGCACCTTTCGCATTGTATGATCAAATTACTACTCCTCTATTAGGTACACTGAGGGAAGACACCGGAAACGCTCATCAAAATCGAGGCCATATCCAACAACGAATCCTTCATCCAGATCAAACCCCACATAATCGGCATCGATCTCGACAAGCCTTCTCTCTTTTTTATCTATCAATGTACATATTTTCAAAGAAGCGGGGTTTCTTTTTTCCAGCATATCCCTCAGATAAACAAGGGTTGTCCCCGTATCCACGATATCCTCAAGGATAATGACATCCCGTCCCTCAACCGAAACCTCGATATCCTTTGTCACAGTAACTATACCTGAACTCTCCGATTGAGAACCGTAGCTTCTCAGCCTGACAAAATCCACCACATAGGATATCCCAAGATATCGTGTGAGGTCTGCCAGAAAAATAAAGGCACCCTTTAAAACACAGACGATGACAACGTCTTTTCCCTTGTAGTCATGTGAGAGGGTGTCGGCAAGTTCCTTCACACGCCTGTCAATAATTTCCTCTGAGTAAAGTAACCTTTTTTTACGATCTTTCACCACTCTATACTCCGATTCCTTGAAACACTAACTGAAACATCAAAAAGTGTCAACATTTCTCACAATAACAGGATATGAACTCGTCGATATTCCTCTGAATGGTATCCTCAGCCTCTTTTAATTCCTCGAGGCTCGTGAAGCGGGAACTGAGAGATAAAAATATCTTGTCATACCTCGATCGTTCGGCACCGAGCGAATCGTAATCTATATGACTTATCATGTACTGGGAGCCGTCAAAATAGTATTTGCCGAAACGGTTCGACTCGGGCGATCTGAAGGGCCATGATACCTTGAGGGAAAAAAACGCGAGGGCTATTTCCCTCAGCTTACCCTCACAGAGTCTCTCGGGATCGGGCACCTCGCATATACCTTCGCTGATAAAGCGAAAATATTCCTTGACGATGTCGATATCGGTAACGCAGAGTCCGTAAAGGTACCAATCATCGATTATATTGATGAGAGACTGTTTTTCCTCACGCGAGAGATGGTGGTAGCTGGGACAAAAGTGCCCGTCGCAGAGCTCCCTCCCGTAGAAGGATACATCTCTCAGATCGACACCGTCATTTTGAAGAGGGTGGAGAAGACACCCCACTCTCTTCTCCTCGTTATCGAGAAATCCGAGGTATTCACAACAATAGATTACCTCGTAGAGTTTATCCTGCGACTCTGCTTTTCTGATCATATCGGAAAAGGCCGCCAGATCACCCTTCCCTTTAACAGTGTTGCGGAAGAGTTCAGTCCTTCTTCTCAAACGCAGAAGGAGCGATTCCCTCCTGCTGTCGGCATAGTTGTACAATCCGCAACAGGCTCCGCAGGACTTGCATGAATCAGGCTGGCAGAGATGGATGAATTCTTTTTCCTTCATTCCCTATCAACTTCCCATGGAATTGAAGCTCCCCGCAATCCCGTATAAGCGGGACCTCCGCTTTGCTCTGACACGTTGCAGGGAATTTCCGATTGTTTAATAAGTTAGGATTTATTTTCTGTGTTTTCTGGCAGAAAATAAATTCGTTAACGCACTTATCCCGATTGTCGGGATAAAGGAAAATGTTTGTTTTCTATTCTCGCTCCCCCGCCGCAGAGAGCGGGGAATGCTCGCTTCTCAATTGAAGCTCCCCGCAACTTGTTGCGGGGAATCTCCGATTGTTAAGGAAGATGTTTATTTTATATTCGCTCGCTAACCCCGCCGCAAGCAGCGGGGCATGCGCTGTTCAATTCAGGCTGTCATCTATAGTGAAGGAAGGGGTAAAAGGCAAGAAATATCATCAAAATTTCCTTACCAGGAATGGTTTGGTATAGAGAGTATCGACCCCAGAGAAGAGAAGATTTAACTTGACATTTTACGGTAAAGGCAGGAGAAGGGATGTTTCAAAAACCTGAAGAAGGCATAAAAAATGTTATTAATTGAAGACTTAAAAGTTAAACTGGGAAAGAGAGAAATTCTCAGACATATTGATCTTGAAATTCGACCGGGAGAGACCCATATCCTTTTCGGCCCCAACGGCTCGGGTAAAACATCCCTTCTGATGACCATCATGGGATATCCTCAATATAAGGTGGTTTCGGGCAAGATAACCTTCAAAGGCGAGGACATTACCCACATGAGCATTAATGAAAGGGCAGAACTGGGTATCGGAATGTCCTACCAGCGTCCGCCAAGCATACAGGGTCTGAAGACGAGACAACTTATCGATATCTGCTGCAACAACGGCGGGGATACGGAGGCCCTGGCAGAGGAACTCAACTTCTCTGAGTTCCTGGGACGTGATATCAATGTTGGATTCTCCGGGGGCGAAATCAAAAAATCGGAGCTGTTGCAGCTGATGGCACAGGACCCGGACCTCTACCTCTTTGATGAACCGGAATCCGGTGTCGATCTCGAAAATATTTCGCTCATCGGAAATACGATAAATCATCTTCTCCGGAAAAACCTTCACTCGACAGCCGACAAGTCGAAAAAAGAGGTCGTGAAGGAAAGGCCCAAGATGGGACTCATCATTACCCATACCGGGTTTATCCTCGATTACGTTACGGCTGACAGGGGCCAGGTTCTCTACAACGGCGTGCTGGCCTGCAGGAGCAATCCCTCGGCAATTTTCAGGCAGATAAAGGACGAAGGGTATGGAGAGTGTGTACGATGCGCGATTTAGATAATAAGGCCTCAGAGGCAAAGGATAAAAAAGCGGCGATAGGACCTGATGTCGAACTGGATGCATACTCAGTCGAGCCCCCGGCGCATGAAACCATACAGGACCTAAAGAGTCTCCCCGAGGAGGACAAAGAGCGGATGCTCCTCGCCGGAATCGACACAGAAGAAAGCGAAAGATCGGGGACCTATATCCAGAAGGATTCATCCTCCATTTACGCTTTTTCCCACGAGGAAGGCCTGGAAGTGATTCCCATAAGGGAGGCCCTTGAAAAACTTGACTGGGTCAAAGAGTATTACTGGAAGCTCGCCTCGGTCGACCAGGATAAATATACGGCCCGCGCCCATCTCGATCTCCATGATGGGTACGTCATCAGGGCCCTTCCCGGAAGCAAAATATCCTTTCCCGTTCAGGCCTGTCTCTATCTGGAGAGAGAAGGTTCCACCCAGAATGTTCATAATATTATTATTGCCGAGGAAGATTCGGAACTTCATGTTATTACCGGTTGTGCAACTGCTGCCCACGTAACGGAGGGGCTTCATATCGGCATCTCGGAGTTTTTTGTAAAGAAGAATGCAAAATTGAGCTTTACCATGATTCATCACTGGGCCGATAACATGATCGTACGCCCCCGGTCAGTTGCAAAAGTAGAGGAAGGAGGACTCTTCCTCAGTAATTACGTAAGCATGAAACCGATAAAATCAATTCAATCCTATCCCACAACCTATCTCGACGGCAAGGGGGCGGTGGCCCGTTTTTACAGCCTTCTCGTCGGAAGTCCGGGTTCGGAACTTGATATTGGCGGCCGCGTCTACCTGAGAGGCAAAGATACGAGAGCCGAGATTATCTCGCGCGCTATCACGAACGGCGGAAATATTATTGCACGGGGAGATCTGATAGGTGAGAAACCGGGCGTCAAGGGACATCTTGAATGTCACGGTCTCATCCTGAAAGGCGGCTTTATGCACGCAATACCGGAGCTTACCGGCACGGTTGACGGTGTTGAAATGTCGCATGAAGCTGCAGTGGGAAAGATAGCCCAGGAAGAAATATACTATCTTATGTCACGCGGTCTCACAGAAGAAGAGGCAACGGCAACAATCGTTCGAGGCTTCCTTAACGTCGACATTCCGGGCCTTCCCCCGAAATTAAAATCCGAAATAGATCGGGCAGTGGAACTGAGCCAGCAGGAATTCATGTAGCCAATTGTGCGCCTTCCAAACATATCGTTTGACATTCGCACGCATCTAACATTTATGTAGTCTCTACGTCCCTATATGCCGGCACAATGAATTGAAGATCGTCGCAACACGTTGCGGGAAATCTCCGACCGGAGGCGCAACCGCAAGCCCCGCCTTGTAGGCGGGGTCAAGGGGCATACCATAATTAAAATTCCTTACCGGGGAGCCCTACCCTGTGGGCGGGATGCTTCATTGCTAAGGAAAATGTTTATCGTATATTCGCTCGCTAATCCCGTCGCAGAGAGCGGAAAATGCTCTCGCTTACCAATTCAATGTGCGAACATCGCACCTTTTCACAAAAGTCCTGATACCGACAGCCCGTTCTCAACAAGAAATCAAAACTGTTTTTAAAAACTATTCTTTGTAAGTATCTCTATTCCCGGCCTAAATTACTGCGTTATTTTCTCAGATGCAATTCGTGCCTCCCGTGGCACCTTTTTTGCGTATCGCTGTTGGGTTTTTGCAAATCGGCGCCGAATGCAAATTCACCAATTAACTGCCAATATTTTCATAGTGTTATATCAATCATAAGGAGACTCTCATGAGCAAATTCAGTTACAACCAGGAAGCCCTCAAGAATCTCAACATTGAGGACACCTCAATCCTGGATAGTTTAGTTGATTTTGAATCGGCAAGAGCTGCTCATCTGAAAAAGCCTCGCAGCAAAGTCGACAAGAGGATATCGTTGAAAGAGGCCGTGGCCGAGTACGTAAGTGACGGCGATGTATTGAGCGATGCAGGTTTTGCCTATGTTCGAACTCCCCATCAGGCCTATTTTGAGATGATGCGTCAGGGGAAGAAAGGGCTTCAGGTCATCGGGGCACCGAACACAAATCAGAGCTATATGATCAATTACGGAACTGCCTCATATTCTCACAATTCCTATATCGGTGCTGAGATGAGGGGAACCGACCGGAACTATTCCCGCCAGCTTAAAGAGGGAAAGGTGAAGATCCTCTCAGAATGGAGTCACGGCGGTGTTGCCCTCGGTCTCAAGGCTGCTCAGCTTGGAGCACCCGGACTCATGAGCAAGCAGATGCTCGGTTCCGACATCATGAAACACAACCCCTATGTCTCGACGATACAAAATCCATTGAGAAACGATCCGGATCCCGTGGCATTTATTCCGGCCCTCTATCCTGACGTGGTTGTTATCCATGCGCAGGTTGCCGATAAATTCGGAAATGCCTTTATCTACGGACCCGTGGTAAACGATAGCGCCCTTGCAGTTGCTGCAAAGAAGCTCATTATCACGGCGGAAGAGATCGTGCCTGAATCTTCGCTCCGCTACGGCAACGGCAAAAAGGGTATCGTAATTCCCTTTATATATGCCGATGCGGTCGTCGAGCTCCCCTTTGGGGCGGTTCCAGGCAACATGCCGGGCTACTATTACTGGTCGCGCCAGTGGTGGGAAAAAACACTGCGTTACGCCAGCCCGGTTGAGGAAAAGTTCATAGAACATTTTAACGAATGGGTCATGGACACGAAGGACCAGTTTGAATTTGTCGAGAAACTGGGAGGAGCGAAGTGGGTTGCCGAGGCCAGACGCCAGACAAAGGCGGCAGAAAACGACAATGAAGATATAGATTTCGCCTATCAGGAATTCACTGTCGATAACGACCCGGGAATCTATTATTAAAAGATTGACAAGGAGGTAACAACACATGAAAAGCGATACACCGGCAAATCCGCTGGAAATGCTTGCCTATATAATTTCTCTGCAGATTGAGAATGACTCTGTCGTGTATGTGGGGACGGGACTTCCCATGGTGGCTGCCATCCTGGCACGAAAGACACATGCACCCAATATTACCATCGTGTATGAATCGGGCGGACAGGACCCGATACCGGGAGATATGCCCTGGTCGGTCGGGTGTCCCCTTACCTGGCGCAAATCTGCCGTATTGATGGAAATGGCCTATTCCTTCGGTCAATCCTTTAACGGCTATGTTGATATTGCCTTCCTGGGATTCGCACAGGTCGATATGTATGGAAACGTGAACACGCATCATATAGGAAAAGACCTGACCAATCCAAAGGCCCGGTTAACCGGCTCAGGCGGAAACAACGACCTGTCGTCACTCACGGAGAAAATGGTCCTCGTGGGACTCCAGACCCCTGAAAGATTCCCCGAAAAAGTTGACTTCATCACCTCTGTCGGTCATCTCGAAGGCGGAAATTCAAGGAAGGAAGCGGGACTTATTGGGCAGGGTCCCGTGGCAGTCATAAGCCCGTGGGGCATTTACGACTTTGAACCGGAAACGAAACGTATGCGTGTAAAAACCCTCACTCCGGGCATCCCATTTGAGATTGCACAGCAGACCACCGGTTTCGAACTCCTGAAACCGGAGGGTGAAATACCTGAATCACCGATGATTACTCCAGAGGCACTCCACATTCTTCGTACCGATGTGGATCCAAACGGCGTGTTCACCACAATGCCGTCATAATAAAAAACAACAATGCCCCGGCCCTCCGGGGCATTGTTCTCTATAACAGTGATTTCGCTTTTTGACATATCATCCAGGAACAGGATATCTGACAAAGCTGTAAATTGAAGCTCCCCGCAACACGTTGCGGGAAATCTCCAACTGTTCAGTAAGTTAGGAATTATTTTCTCTGTTTTTCTGGCAGAAAATAATTTCGTCAACGCACTTATCCCGTTTATCGGGATTAAGGAAAAAAGTATTCTTTATTCGCTCGTTAACCATACCCAGAGAGCGGGGAATGCGCTCGCTTACCAGTTCAAGCTTGGCAAGGGGGGAATAGGCTGAACGTCCCTATAGGAAATGTGCATAGTAAATCCCACGGGATTTAAAATAATTAAGCGCTTAATAAAAAGAGGGGAGGTTTTACATGGAGTATTCAGAAAAGTCAATCGCCGGCATTTTCCACAACAGGGCACAACAGTACAGACATGAAGCCTGTGTACGGTACAAGGAGAATGGTAAATTCACCGATATCAGCTGGGATGAGATGCAAAAAAGAGTCACGAATCTCGGGCTCGGACTCATCGCACTCGGTGTAAAAAAAGGTGACATGGTAGCGATTTTTTCCGACAACAGGTGGGAGTGGCTGATCGCGGATCTTGCCATTCTTTCAATCGCTGCGTCAGATGCACCAATCTATGCGACCAATTCGGGACCGGAAGCAGCATACATCATCAACGATTCCGGCTCAAAGATCGTTTTTATCTCCGACCAGGACCATCTGGAAAGGACGCTTGCCTCCAAAGGCGAAATGGCGGGCCTGGAAACGATCATAACCTTTGATCCTATCGCCACGGATGATACCAACATCCTCACCCTCGATCAGGTTATGGAGATGGGGGCACAATCAAAAGATAAAGCTGCTTTTGATGAGCGCCTCAACGCCATCGATTCCGAAGACCTCGCAACACTGATCTATACCTCGGGAACCACCGGTCAGCCGAAGGGCGTTATGCTCACCCATAACAACTTTGTGGCCAACATAAAACAGTGCTATGAAAGCCATCCAACCATCGGACACCACGATGTGGCCCTTTCCTTTCTTCCCTGGAGTCATTCCCTGGGAAGGACAGTCAGTGTCTACCTCATGCTCGATATCGGAGCGGTTAATTATCTTGCCGAGAGTTTTCAGACAATCCTCGAAGACATGCAGGCTTCACGCCCCACGCTGGTGGTCAGCGTCCCCCGTCTCTTTGAAAAGATACACTCCGGTCTGCTCTCAAAGGTGGAAAAGGCCCCCCCGACCAAAAAGAAACTCTTTGGCTGGGCGACGAGCGTTGCCGACAGGGCCGTCGATTTCCGCGTACAGCGAGAGCCTGTGCCATTCTTTCTCAATATTCAGTACAAGATCGCAGAAAAGCTTGTGTTTTCAAAGATGCGCGACGCCCTTGGAATGGATAACATCAGGATTTTCATCAGCGGTGGCGGCGCGATTGCCACAGAGATCGACCGCTTCTTCAATGGTATCGGTATCAGTGTGCACAACGGCTACGGCCTGACCGAAACCACGCCGGTAACAAATGCCAACACCTTTGAGGTTTTCTCATTCGGTTCAGTGGGCCCTCCATTCCCCAGAACGGATATTATAATCGCCAAAGACGGAGAGATTCTCATCAAGGGCCCCCAGGTCATGAAGGGGTACTATAACAAACCGGAAGAAACGAAGGCGGTCTTTACGGAAGACGGCTGGTTCATGACGGGAGACATCGGCTTCATAGACGAAAGGGGATGTCTCCACATCACGGACAGAAAGAAGGATCTTATCGTGACCGCCGGAGGCAAGAACATTTCGCCCCAGAATATAGAAAACACGCTTTCCGCCGACCTCCATATCGAGCAGGCCGTGACTATCGGCGAAGGCAAGAAATATCTGAGTGCGATTATCGTGCCCAACTTTATCGAGCTTGCCTCATACGCGAAGAGTCAGGGCATATCATTCACCGGCAACGAAGATCTCATTGAGAATCCGGCAATCGTTAAGTTCTACGATGAAAAGATAAAGGATCTGATGAAGGACTATGCCAGGGTGGAACAGATACGAAAATTCACCCTTCTCCCCCATGAATTCAGTATCGAAACGGGAGAGCTTACTCCAACACTGAAGCTGAAGAGAAAGGTGATCAACGAAAAATATTCACCCGTAATCGACGGCATGTACGCGTAACGGAAATTTTGGAAACTGAAGAAGATGCCCCGCATCGGCGGGGCATCTTCCCATCTGGGGAAATTTTTAACGTGGCAATCCCCCTGTCTTTATGTTACACCACAGCCCACTGCTTATTGTGAACCTTTTAAAAACCTTTACGAGAGATGGATTCGGTGCAGAATTTTCCTGACAAGATCATTGATTTTCATGTACATCTCTTTCCGGATAAACTCTTCGACGCAATTTGGAAATACTTCGCCTCAACCTACGGATTTAACATACTCCATGAGATCCATTACCAGGAGTGCATCGACTATCTGACCAAACAGGGTGTGGAATATATCGTCTATTCCAATTATGCCCACAAAAAAGGAATAGCGAAGGATCTCAACAAGTGGAATCTCAAGGTCCTGGATGAGTATCCGGGGCTTTACTGCTTTGCCGCATATCACCCCGACGACGATGATGCACTTGCCATGGCGAGAGACCTTCTCGATCATCCCAGGATACTGGGCTTCAAGCTTCAGCTCCTCGTGCAGATGTTTTACCCTGATGATGAGCGGCTCTTCCCTCTCTACGAAATGATCATGGAAAAGGGCAAGCGGCTCCTCCTCCACGTCGGAAACGGACCGGTCGGGAACAGCTATGTCGGTATCGAAAATTTCAGAAGGCTTCTCGAGAGGTATCCCGATCTTCCCGCAAACGTGGCACATATGGGAGCGATGGAATATGGTGCGTTTACGGAGCTTCTTGACCGATTCCCCGGAATCTTCCTGGATACGACCTGGGCATTCCTCCCCAGGTCGGGTCTGATGTTTGATCAAAAGGTTGAAGTCCTTGAGAATCACAAAGAGAGGATACTCTACGGATCCGATTTCCCCAATCTCATCTATCCCAGAGAGGAAGAGATCAACTGTCTGAAAGGGTTCTACCTTTCAAACGACTTCTACCAGCGGGTATTTCGAGACAACGGCCTTCAACTCTTGGGAAAATGATAGGAAGTCCCGGATGGTATCCCCTGCTCAATCAAAAATTACCGTCTTCGATCCGTAGACCAGTATCCTGTTTTCGAGGTGCAGCCTCACCGCCTTGGCAAGAACGGTCCTTTCCAGATCTTTCCCCTTGAGCTTCATCGTCTCGACGGAATCCTTATGGGATATCTCGTTAACATCCTGGGCGATAATCGGCCCCTCATCGAGCTTTTCCGTCACGTAGTGACTGGTGGCACCGATTATCTTGACTCCCCTGTCATAGGCCTGCTGATAGGGCCTTCCTCCCGCAAAGGCGGGGAGAAAGGAATGGTGAATGTTTATGATGCGGTTCCGGTACTCATCGACAAATCGCCCGCTCAGTATCTGCATATACCGGGCAAGAATAACGAGATCAATCTTGCGTTTCTTAAGCTCTTTCAGTTCTCTTTCTTCCTGTTCGAGTCTGTTTTCCTTTGTGATCGGGTAATGCCTGAATTTCATCCCCATCTGCTCGGCAAGGAGTTTCAGATCAAGGTGGTTGCTTATGACGAGCGATATGTCCCCCCGAAAGTCTCCCATTCGATGCCGCAGGATAAGGTCATGAAAACAGTAAGTCTGTCGGGAAACGAAAATTGCGATCTTCGGTTCATAATCAGAAAAGCGAAGGTCCCATTTCATCGAAAATTTTTCCGCTAATGGAGAAAAGGCCTTCGCTATTTCCCCACGGGGTATGGAAAACCCCTCAAGTTCCCACTCAATCCTCATGAGAAAAATATTTTCGGGCTGAGCGGAATACTGGGCGGCATCAAGAATATTACCGTTATTCTGAAAGATGAAATTGGATATCGTCGCGACGATCCCCTTTTGATCGGGACATGAAAGAAGTATGATGGCAGTCGGTTTTTCCATAACAGTAGAACTCCACTACGTTTTTAATTCGTAGAGCTCAATATATGAAATAGCCCTTTCAAGTCAAGATTTAATCACTTTGCCAAAACCGACTCCTGTGATATAGAAGCTGAGATTTTTAGAGAGAGTTGAGGTCAGTGAGCACAAATGGGTCTTGTTAAAGAAATACCCCTTTCGAATCATCTGGTGGTAGAGGTGTGGGATCATTCCCGTGCAATTGCCACCGATACGACGAAGGTTGAACTGGCAATAAAAATCAACGTCGTCGTCAAAAACGAGTATTTCGACAATCCTGAGCATTTCGATATGGTCACCAGGATATTTGGGAAAGAGATATCCTATGAATATAAAAAGGAACGAACCTTCGTACACAGGGAAGAAAAAGAGAAGATTTTCAGTGAACTCTTGGACGATTTCATAATAAGTACAATCCCCTACATCGAAAAACCCGATTTTCCATCGCGATTCGTCCTTTCGAAATTGAGTGACATCCAGAAACGCCCTCACCGATACGGCAATCCTTTGTAGAAGAGTTTTCACAACCTCTCCGGTATGGCTGTTAGCGGCACCTTTTCACCACCGCCCTTTTGTGTTATATTTCTTTGTTACAAATTATCAATAAAATGAGGGAGCAGGGACAATGCACAGCAAGGTTTCTATTATAGGATCGGGCTTCGTTGGCACGATGGCCGCACAGAGAACGGTGGAAAAAAACCTGGCCGATGTCGTCCTCTACGATATTGTTGAAGATCTTCCCCAGGGGAAGGCCCTCGACATATCGCAGTCGGCTTCGATAGAAAAATTTGACGGCAGGGTCACCGGTACCAACTTGCTTTCTGACATAGAAGGCTCGGATATCGTTGTCTTCACAGCGGGGTTCCCCAGAACCCCTGGAATGACACGGGAGGAGCTGGCCCTTAAAAACGCCGGCATCATAAAGACGGTCACTGAAAAGATCGGTGACTATGCACCTGATGCTATCATCATAATGGTCACAAACCCCCTCGATGTGATGACCCATCTTGCCTGGCGGGTGTGCGGATTTCCCCCTTCACGGGTCATGGGGATGGGGGGCATTCTTGATACGGCCAGATATAAATATTTTCTTTCCCGCGAACTCGATGTTTCAGTGAAGGATATCGAAACGATGGTACTCGGCAGCCACGGGGAGTCGATGGTTCCTGTCGACAGTTATACAACGCTTAAAGGGATTCCCGTAAGCAATTACATACAAAAGGAACGTCTCGACGAGATAATCGAAAGGACAAAGAAGGGGGGCGCCGAAATTGTCAACCTCCTGAAAAAGGGAAGTGCCTGGCACGCGCCATCGGCATCGGTGACAGCAATGATCGAGGCGATTATCAACGACAGCAAGCGGCTATTTCCCGTTTCGACCTATCTTAGCGGCGAGTATGGAATAAACGGAACTCATATCGGCGTGCCGGTACTGCTCGGTGCTTCGGGCGTGGAAAAGATATTCGAAATTACACTGTCTCCGGAGGAACTCGCAGCCCTCCGTGAGTCAGCAGATATCATGAAGAAAACATTTGAAGGCCTCACAATTTTATAACAATGAATGAGAACGATACGATCCTCTCCCTGGTTCAAAAGCCAAGCAGGTACATGGGAGGAGAGGTAAATTCGATAGAGAAAGACCGGGAAAAATGCAGGCTTTCCTTTGCCCTCGCATTTCCCGATGCCTATGAAGTGGGGATGTCTCATCTGGGCCTCCAGATCCTCTATACGATCCTCAACAATCAGCGCGCTATCGCGGCCGAGCGGGTCTATGCCCCCTGGCCCGATATGGAATTTCAGATGAGAAAAAGGGGGATCCCTCTTACCTCCATGGAATCAGGCACCCCGCTCAACCGGTTCGATATTGTGGGATTCTCGCTCCAGTATGAACTTTCCTATACCAATGTATTAACTATGCTCGAACTCGGCGGAATTCCCCTCCATGGGCAAGCACGGGGCGATGGGGTACCCATAATCGTCGCCGGAGGCCCCTCGGCCTTTAACCCCGATCCAATGGTTCCTTTCATCGACGCCTTTGCCATAGGGGAAGGGGAAGAGGTTATCCTGGAAATATCTCGCGCCGTCATGGAAGGAAAGAAAAAGAACTACGGCAGAGTTGGACTCCTTTCGTCCCTCGCAGATATCGAGGGGGTTTATGTCCCCTCCATACACGGGAAAGAGAAGATAATAGTAAAGAGAGCCGTGACGGACCTGAATAAATCGTGTCTCCCCCTGAAACCTGTGGTACCACTCATGAAGACCATACACGACCGTGTTACCCTGGAAATAGCGAGGGGCTGCACCAGGGGATGCCGGTTCTGTCAGGCGGGCATGGTATGGCGGCCCGCACGTGAGAGAAATCCTGAAACCCTGAAAGAGGTAGCAGAGGAAATGCTCGCTTCAACGGGCTATGACGAACTCTCGCTCCTTTCACTCAGTTCGGGAGATTATTCACAGATTGAGCCGCTTCTCGCTTCACTCATGGATAAATACTACGAACAAAGAATCGCCCTTGCCCTCCCCTCCCTCAGGGTGGAAACCCTGACGGAAAAGCTGATAGACCAGGTAAAGCGGGTACGGAAGACGAGCTTCACGCTGGCTCCCGAGGCGGGGACTCAGAGGATGAGAAATGTTATCAACAAGGGAAACACGGAAGAGGATCTTCTCAAAACTGCTCGTCGCGTCTTCGACGCCGGCTGGCGGTCAATTAAGCTCTATTTCATGATCGGACTCCCCACGGAACGTCTGGAAGACCTCGAGGGAATCGTGGACCTTGCCTACAAAGTACTGCGGGAGGGAAATAACAGAAGGCAGGTTACGGTCAGTCTCTCCACATTCATCCCGAAACCTCACACCCCCTTCCAGTGGCAAAGACAGATCGGCATTGATGAGATAATCGAGCGGCAGGCGTTTTTTAAGAAAACTATCCGTCATAAAAATCTGAAACTGAAATGGCACGACGGGAGAATGAGCCTTCTTGAAGGGTTGCTCTCCCGTGGAGATGAAAGAACGGGTGCCCTTGTGGAACGGGTCTTTTCCCGAGGCTCCCGCTTTGACGGATGGAGCGATCAGCTCACTTTTCATCGCTGGGAAGAGGCCATGAAGGACCTCACGATAAATGTCGATGACTACCTGAGGCAGAGGGAGTTCATCGAGACCCTTCCCTGGGACAACATAGACTGCGGTGTCACACGGGATTTCCTCGTGGCGGAGGCGGAAAAGTTTAGCCGGGGCGAACTCACGGAAGATTGCCGGTTTGGAAACTGTCACAACTGCGGCGCCTGCCGGGGTAATCTGAAAATGGTCCTTGCCGAAAAGGATAAGGCCGTAACGGTAAAACGGGAAGAAGAAGAGGCGCCGAATGAGGCGGCAAAATTCAGGATCAGATTCGCCAAAGAAAAAACGGCACGTCTTCTTTCCCATCTCGAGACATCGACAGCCATGATACGGGCCATAAACATGAGCGGCCTCACCTTTTACTTTTCAGAGGGGTTTCATCCACACCCGAAGATATCCTTTCCCTTCGCCACCTCCGTGGGTATCGAGAGCAGAGACGAATATGCGGACATACAGGTGAGAAGGCCCGAGGAAGATATAGAAAATTATACCGTCACAATCAATTCATTCCTTCCCTCGGGACTTGAAATCCTGCAAATCGAAGAGGTACCGTGTGAAAGCGAGTCCCTGTCACTCTTCATTTCAGGACATGAATACGAGATCTATCTTCCCGGAGAATGTGCCGATATATTCCTCTCATCGATGAACGAAAAAATAGAGAGCTTCCTCAACCTTGACAGCTTCGTCATAACAAGAGAAAGAAAGGGAAAGTACAGGGAACGGGATATACGCCACTTTGTCAGTGCCATGTCACTTGACCGCGGCGGACCAAAGATCGACCTCTCGATACAATTCAATTCAGAGGGAAGTGTGAAGCCGACTGAAATTCTAAAAGAGGTCATGGGATTCGATGTCGAGGCGGCAAAAGTGGCCAGAATCGTCAAGAGAAAAACCATATTCTCAAAGGAGAGCGTTTTCAATGCCAAAAGAAATCATCGTTAACCATACGGAACACGAAACGCGGATTGCACTGCTCGACAATGCCGATCTCTCCAATCTCTTTGTAGAGAGGGCCACTGAGCGGTCCATCGCAGGGAACATATATCTGGGAAAGGTGGTGCGGGTGCTCCCCGGCATGCAGGCAGCCTTTGTCGATATCGGCCTTGACCGTACCGCATTTCTCTATGTGGCCGATGCCTCCCACGATCTTTCAGATTTCGAATTTATGGTAGACGAAGATGACGACAGTCCCGATTTTGAAGAAAAATGGCACAGAAGGGAAATTTTGCACTCAATAGAAGAGATAATAAAGGAAGGCCAGGAGGTCTTCGTTCAGGTCTCGAAAGAGCCCTTTGGTAGCAAGGGCGCGAGGATTACCACCCATATATCCCTTGCCGGGAGAAATCTCGTCCTGATGCCCACCTTAAATCACATCGGAGTTTCCAGAAAGATTAAGGACGAAAAGGAACGGGAGCGTCTTCAGGAAATCATAGAGCGACTGAGTCCCGAGGGATACGGGTTTATCGCACGGACTGTCAGCGAGGGGAAGGAAGAGGATGAACTGAGGGGCGATTTCGAATATCTTACAAGGCTCTGGGAAACGATAAAGAAGAAAAAGAGCGAAGCAGGTGTGCCCGATCTCGTTCATGAAGAACTTGGCGTTACCCTTCGAACCATGCGCGATCTCTATACAGAAGACGTGGAAAAAATCGTCGTGGATTCA
Source organism: Deltaproteobacteria bacterium (assembly GCA_016933215.1). GTDB lineage: Bacteria > Desulfobacterota > Syntrophia > Syntrophales > UBA2210 > JAFGBH01. The sequence goes on from JAFGBH010000043.1 coordinate 39,513, forward strand.
AAAGAAGAGTACGAAAAGATTTCGCAATTCATAAGCGAATTCATGCCAGATACGGAACATGTCCTCGATCTCTATGAAAAGGATGAACCCATATTTGATCACTACGGCATCGAGCTTGATATCGAAAGGGTATTGAATAGAAAGGTCTGGTTAAAATCGGGAGGGTACATAACAATAGAGGAAACGGAAGCCCTGACGGCAATTGATGTTAATACAGGCAAATACACGGGAAAGAAAAACCTTGAGGAAACGATCCTGAAAACCAATCTGGAAGCGGTAAAAGAGATCGCCTACCAGCTTCCGGTACGTAATATCGGCGGAATCATCATAATAGATTTCATTGACATGGAAATCGAGGCAAACCGCGACAAGGTATTTAATGCTCTCAGTGAGGAACTCGAAAAAGACAGGAACAAGACCAATATACAGAAGATATCAGAAATGGGACTCATTGAGATGACGAGGCAGAGAACCGGGAAAAGTCTTGGGAAGATACTCTGCGAAATCTGTCCTTACTGCGACGGAAGCGGGGGCTTAAAGTCAAGAAAGACAATATGCAACGCCATCTTCAGAAAACTGGAACGGGAAAGGATAAACGAGCTTACCGAGGCAGTCTGCATTACCGTTCACAAAGACATCGCCGATTGCCTCCTCGAAGAGGAGAGGGGTGCGATAGAAGTCCTGGAATCACGACTCAACAAAAAAATAAATATCAAGGTGAATAATTACTTTCACCGGGAGCACTTTGAAATAACCTATCTATGAGGCCGTTGCCTCCAAAAGGCGTTTATTCCTGTGATAGAGAAAAACATCGGTAAAGACCATGACGCCGTTCAAGATATATAAAAAAATCACAAGGTCAAAATTGTAGAACACCTTATGGAGAGTTCCGGCAATATATCCCGCACCGACGACGTATAAAAAGAGGACGCTCTTTCCAGCGATACTCTTCGATGTATACGATTTATATATGGAAAAAGGCCATGCGGCCCCGAAACAGACAAGCATTACTATCTCGAAAAAACTCATTCTTTCATCTCTCCATTACTCTTTTTGATTTCATTGAGTGTCGTTAATTCTTCCCTTTTCATCTTCACGGCTGAGACCTTGAGTTCGGGAATCTTGGATTTCGGATCCAGCGTCCGCAAGGTCAGGATGTTCGCAGCCGCCTCGGCAAAGTGAAAGGGGATGAAAACCGTACCGGGAGAAACTCTCTCCGTGATACGGGCCGCGACACGAATGATTCCCCTTCTCGATTCAACTGCAATTTTCATTCCATCGGTAATCCCGAGTGTTTTTGCATCACCGGGGTTGACCTCGGCGTAGGCCTCATCCAGCTGACCCTGAAGCGTAGGAGAACGCCGCGTCATTGTTCCCGTGTGGAATTGAAAAAGCGACCGTCCCGTCATAAGGATAAGGGGGTAGTCATCGTCGGACACTTCAGGCGGCGGATTGTAGTGAACGGAGATGAAGCACCCTTTTCCCCTCGCAAATCCACCTGAATGAAGAAGGGGAGTCCCCGGATGATTTACGCCGGGACAGGGCCACTGAATCCCCGTCCCCTCAAGCCGTTCGTAGGACATGCCCCGATAGATCGGTGTAACGCCCGCTATCTCCGAGAACACTTCTCGGGCAGATTGCCACTCCATTTCTTCATATCCCATCCTCCCGGCCAGATCACCGATAGCCTTCCATTCGGGCCGAGCTTCACCCACCGGTTCTAGCGCCTTTCGGATGCGCTGAACCCTTCGTTCCGTCGAGGTAAAGGTGCCGTCCTTTTCCGCGTAACTTGCACCGGGGAGAACGACGTTAGCAAAGGCCGCCGTTTCAGTGAGAAATATATCGTGGACCACGAGGAAGTCTATGTTTTCCAGCGCACGGCGCACATGAACGGAATCGGGGTCCGAAAGGGTGGGATTTTCGCCCATGATGTACATCCATCTCGTCCGTTTTTCGAAGATAGCCTCCGTCATCTCGCAGAGGGTAAGTCCGTTCTTTTCGGGAAGACGATCCGTATTCCAGGACTTTGAGAAATAATCCCGGACATCTGGATCTTCCGCGGACTGGTATCCGGGAAAGAAATCGGGAAGTACGCCCACATCGCAGGCACCCTGGACATTGTTCTGCCCCCGGAGGGGATTGATTCCTGTCCCCTTTCTCCCTACATTTCCCGTCGCCATGGAAAGATTCGCGAGGGCAACGACATTGTCCGTACCCGATACGTGCTGCGTTATTCCCATGGCATAGATGATGGACGCTTTTTCGGCACCGGCATACATACGCGCAGCCTCGACGATCTGACGAGAGGGAACGCCCGTAATCGCCTCCAAGTGTTCGGGTGCATAATCACCGAGAGATTTCGCCACCGCTTCAAATCCTTTGGTATTCTCTTCAATGAATTTCCGGTCTTCCCTCCCCTCCTGAATTATCACGTGGAGGATTCCGTTTATGAGGGCCGTATCAGTGCCGGGACGATGCCGCAGATGGAGACGGGAGACCTCGACAAGATCAATCCGACGGGGATCGGCCACAATCAGGGCAGCCCCTTTTTCCTTAACCGTTTTTATGATCCTCCGCCCGATAAGGGGATGCTGCTCAGAGGTGTTTGATCCTATAAGGAGTATGACATTTGCATCCTCGATATCATCAATGCTGTTGGTCATGGCCCCGCTTCCGAAAGACATTGAAAGTCCCGTCACCGTGGATGCATGGCAGAGCCGGGCACAATGGTCGATATGCGACGTCCCCACAACAGCCCTTGCAAATTTTTGAAGGGCATAGTTGTCTTCATTCGTACACTTGGCGGAACCGAGAAAATTCACTGCATCGGGGCCATTGTTTTCAAGGACCGCTTCGAGACGACATTTGATAACGGCAAGCGCCTCATCCCAGGAGACTTCGCGAAATTCCCGCGAGCGATCTTCTCGGAGAAGTGGCCGGGAAAGCCGCTCAGGGTGATGAATAAATTCATGAGCACTCCACCCCTTGATGCAGAGCTTCCCTTCATTCACCCCTTCCTCAGAGGGATAGAGGGCCTCCACCTTTTCATCATAAACCCGAAGGACAATTCGGCAGCCGACTCCGCAGAAGGGACACAGTGTCTCCACGTCTCTCCACATATCAGATTCCCTCCCTCAAGCGGGCCTCGAGTATCTCTCTTTCCCCCTTTATTTTGTGCTCACGAAATCCGATTTCATCCAGGCTCCATCCCATGGCAAGCGCCAGTAACTCGAGAAAATGAAAAACGGGAAGCTGTATCGCGGTCAGGTCCTTTCGCACCGCCATTACCTGGCCGATTTCAAACTGCTGGAAACAGGAGGTACATCCCACGGCCAGGGCCTCGGCACCGAAGCGGCTCATATCCTCCACTTTTCTCACCACGGCATGAAGAGAATCGTCCATTTTTCCGTCAAGGGTCAGCGGCGAACCGCAACATTGTGACTTTTCACGGTAGTCCACGACTTTAACACCGAGCGCGTCGAGGAGTTCTTCCGTCTTTTGGGGATTAAAGGGGTTGTCAAACCGCATTATCTCGGGTGGATTATTCTCGTGACATCCGCTGTGGTAGGAAATGCGGAAATCAGAAAGCGGCCTTTTTACCATCTTTCGAAGCCGCTCCGGACCGATATCCTCATAGAACACCTTCAGGAAATGTCTGACGGAAACGGTCTTTTCAAGTTTACGGCCGACATCGTTGAGTGTTTCATTCACCTTTTTTAAAAGCTCGGGTTTTTTCTGAAGCTCAAGACTTGCCGTCGCGAGTGTCATGGTACAGGCGGGGCAGAGCGTCAAAATGGAAAGATTTTCCTCCGCTGCGATGGCAAGATTTCGTGCAGCGAGCGCAAGCCAGGCGAACTGGTCCGCCCCCCTGAACCGAACAGGATCGGGGCAGCAGGAAAACCCTTCAAGGTCGACCAGTTCCATCCCAAACTCGGGGAAGAGCCGTCTCGCCAGATACTCGAACCGGGGAAAACGGGCGGGAATGAGGCATCCGAGAAAAAGGGCATATCGAAGTCTGGTATTGTTTCTCTCCATCATTTGTTCCCGGTTTTCTTACCCTTCAATTTTTTTCCAATCCCGTTAGATCTGCAATACGCTTTACTTCATCAATACCCTTCGCCTCCGGCGGCGGGAGGCCGAGTTTATCACGGTCCTTGATGGTCTTTTTTGTCACCGGAAAGGCCATCCCCGTTTCAAGGACAAGGGAAACGAGGTCATACACATAGGACGGGGCATCCCCCTCTTCGAAAGACTGCTCCTGAAGACTGACGATAACCTTTAAGGGATCGACTTCCTGGGGACAGACCTCGGCGCATTTGTGACAGCCTGAACAGGCCCAGAGCGCCTCGTGGATCTGCGGCGCTTCGGAGGAGAAAAGATCATAGACAAAGGTCTTTCTGCCGCCGTATCCCTCCCTGTTTTGAATGACACAGTGGAGACTGCACACGCTGCATTCGAAACAGCACTCGCAAAGCTCTCCGTAATCGTAAAGGTTTTTACGGCCCTTGAAATTGATTGTAATCATAACAATCTCTTCATAAACTTACCGCATCTTGACCTTCAGTGTCCGCAGGCGATTGATGGCAGCGGCAAGCTCAAGCCCCCTGAAGGCGGCATAATTTCCCACAAGACTGTTATCGAGGACATCGAGACCCTTTTCCTCTATTTTTTGAAGCACCGCATCAACGATTGTCTTCAGTGTTGTCTCTCCTTCCATGAAGCCTGTGGCAAAATGAATGGCATCTCCGATAGCCCTTGTCTGGCTCATATCAACCAGCTGCTCCAGGGCACCCATATCTATAGTATGCGTGCCGAAGGCGATGGACTGGAGGCCCTTTGACGATATCTTGACCTCCCGTTTTCCCCTGCTGGGATCGAAACTTTTTGCGAGGGGAATCCGCTCCGAACTCTCTCCGAATGATTCGCCCACTTCCGGTGTCCGTTCGGCACTGTATTTTTCCGCTATCTTTCGCGCCTCTTCTGTCACTTCGAAGGGCCGGTACTCGATCATGCAGATCACCCTGTCTGCTACATCAAAATAATCACCCGAACCCCCGATGGCAAGGACCGTCGAGATTCCCCTCTCCCGGTAAAGCTGCCTGATCTTATCGATGAAAGGGGTAATCGGCTCCTTGTCCTTGGAGACAAGCTCCTGCATCCGGTGATCCCTGATCATAAAGTTGGTGGCCGAGGTATCCTCATCGATGAGAAGCACTGTACCCCCCGCCTCCATTGCCTCGATTATATTTGCCGCCTGTGAGGTACTTCCGCTGGCGTCGTCGGTGGAAAAATCCGCCGTCCGTTTGCCGAAGGGAAGATTGTTGATAAAGGGAGAGATGTTCACCTTTTCGATCCGGCGGCCATCTTCGGCCCGTATCTTCATCGTCGCGGGGTTTGTCACGACATATTCCCGACCGTCCCCCGGAATGTGCTTATAAACGCCCAGTTCGAGGGCCCGCAAAAGCGTGGATTTTCCGTGGTATCCACCCCCCACGATGAGAGTAACCCCCTTCGGTATTCCCATCCCCTTTATGGCACCATGGTTCGGGAGTTTAATTTCCACTTTGAGGGATTCCGGAGTCTCAAAGGGGATGATCGTTCCCTCTTTCATGGGAAGGGGATTGATACCGCTCGCCCGGGGAAGAATGGATCCATCGGCCACAAAGGCAACCAGTCCCATCTCATCCAGCTTATTCCTCAGAGAATCGGCATCTTCCGCCGTCTCGATATGACGATAGAGATCATCTCTTGAAAGGTTGGCAAATAAGAGCGAGGCCTTCACGATTGCCGGGAGTTCCTCAAAGAACATCGCTTCGGCATGTCGTCCCGCAATCTTCCTCCCGAAGGCGGGAAGCCCCATCACAAATCGCGCCTCCACATAGTCATCGGCGACGAAGGCCGACGTCCGTTCCAGTATCTCCTGTCCCGGTCTGTCTATTAGAATTACGCCGCTTTTCCCCGTTCCCTTGTTTCCCTTGGTAAATTTTCTCGCCGCCTCAAAGAATCGACGCGTGAGAAAATCACGAAGGGCGATCTCTCGGCTTTTTGACTCCCGCGTATCTTCGTGAAATCGAGCGATTTTCTGATCAAGGCGCACACGAACCCTGCTGGGATCGGCGAAGGGATCTCCCTGGACATGATCGATGATAAGGGCAAATTCAGCGAAATCGTACTCGCCCTTGATGTCCTTGTAGGCCTTGTATCCCCTGCCGTCAATTCTTTGCAGTATTCCCCTGAGGTCGTGCGCGGTTCTCATTTTCCCCCTTCGTTTTAATCGAGATCGACTTCCTCTTTACAGTTTCTGCATCTCCTCGCTCCCCTGAAGAGAGGAGTACCGCAGTGGGGACAGCTGTATCGTTTCTCTTCCTCTTCTATCCAGCGTTCTGTTCCCAGTTCCCTCCAGGCGGGAATCGAACGCAACATCACCTTTTTTCCCACGGGAATGGGGAAATCCTCGATAATCTTGCAGGGAAACTCATCGCACTCGTGGCATCCCTCATAGCCCTTTTCCCTTGTGCAGTCTTTAATGGGACATACCTTGCAGTAAAAAAAGACGTCATCAGAGAGGCATCCTTCACACCGTAAATCTTCTGGTTTTACCCCGTACATAGGCGCCAGTTTTTCTTTGAATTTTTCATTGTTGTCCCTGTGAGCAATCCGTATGGCGCACACGCCGCAGTAGAGTCCGCATGGAGCTGCAAGTTCTCGTTTCACTTCCATTTTCCTCTCCTTTATTTCATTTTTTATCTCGCACCGAAAGGGTCAGAGCCTCTTTCTGACAAAATCGGCAAGATTTTCAATCCTGCATTCAGCCGTTTTCAAATTGTGTTTCTCAAGGGCAGCAGTGTATTTCAAACCGCCCCCCGTCACGATGCAGAGAACCGTGTTTTCTTCATCGATTTTTCTATCCTCTCTCAACTTCGCGAGCGCCGCAAGGGGAACAGCACCGGCGGGCTGGGCAAAGATCCCCTCTTCCGCAAGCCTTTTCTGCGCCCGAAGGATTTCATCATCCGTGACGGCGACAAAAATCCCCCCGTTTTCCCGTATCCTTCTCAGGACCTCATTTCCACTCGGCGGGAAGGGGTTTTCGATGGCATGGGCAATTGTATCGGGGTCCTGAAAAGGGGATACCTTTTCGTTATTTTCCGAATAGGCTTTGCATATGGGCGCGCAACCGCTTGCCTGGGCGCAGATAAATCTGGGCACTTTCTTTATAAGGCCGCAGTCTTTAAATTCTTCAAACCCCTTCATGATGCCCCGCAGATTCCCCCCTGAGCTCGTCGGCACGATAACAAAATCGGGTGGTTCAAAATTCATCTCCTCGCAGACCTCAAAGGCGATTGTCTTTGATCCCTCCACCCTGAAAGGCACATCTGAATTGATGAAATAGATGTCGCGTTCTTTGCCGATTGCAAGGCTTTGAAAATAGAGATCCCCGTAATCACCATCGACCCGTATCAAAAGAGGGTCATAGATGGCAATCGGGTCCAGCTTTTCAGGGGGAATATTTACGCTCACAAATATAACGGTCTTGAGTTTCGCCCGTGCGCCATAGGCAGCGACGGAAACGGCCATGTTGCCGCTCGACACCGTCCCGATCCTTTCATATCCCAAAGACAGGGCGTGATTAACGCCCGATACGGTTCCCCTGTCCTTGAAAGACCAGGTGGGATTCTGGCTTTCGTTTTTAAAGAAGAGTGATTTTACCCGCAATTCGAAGGCAAGCCGCGATGATTTAACAAGAGGGGTAAAACCCTCCCGAAGGGAGATTGTCCTTTCGCCTTCGGAAAAGGGGAAAAAATCGGCGTAGCGCTCAAGAATAGTTTGACGAAGAATGTCACCATCGATGATTGTTCCAGATGTTACCCTTTGAACTTCCAAGGGCTCGGCGCATGAATCACAGCGAGGATAAATCCTGTCGATGGGAAAGGTTTTTTTGCAGTTTGTACAGATAAGATTTGTATTCTTCATTTTTTCGCTACCTTAGCTACGAATAATCATTACGACAATACCGAGAAGAGATAGCAAAAAAGAGAGGCTCTATAAAGCAATAATTTATGAAGGGGCAGATACTTCTCTATAAGATTTTCTGTTTCACCTGTTGTACCAGTCTATCTTTCCAAATCATTCGAAATCTCCGAGAGACTGTGAAAGCCTTATCGGCTTTATATGTAGACAGGCATCTCACAAGCAAAGATAACCCTTTCTCTGAATATCGAGCAGAATCGGTAATATTCTCTCTTCCTATGACGCCGGCAAATTTCCTGTGTCAAATTTCACACTGACCGTGTGATACGTATCATAGTACTGTATTATAATTTTTTGGTAGTCAAATACATACCACAATTAAAAATTTTTCTTCATGAACAACGATCTTTAAAAACCGACAAAGGCAAACTGCTCGTGAGGGTAGGACGCAAAGCCATGGGTCACAAATCTGGTGATCGCCAGGCTACCGAAGTTTTTATCACTGTATTATCCCCAAACAGAATCCCACTGAAACAAATTTTCGCGATTTCTACAGAGCTTACCTATTCCAGAAATATTGGGGACTCCAAGAGCTTCACTCCTATCAACAATTACCCCACGAGTTTTTTATCCATGAATTGCCCGGTGAGGTCACAAAAGCTTCCTTCGTAGGAAAAGGAGACACACGGTACTACTGCAGAATAAAAATTTAGGATTAAAAGAGGCTACCATCATGAAATCAAAAAGGTCGATAAGAAGAACATATCTTATCTTATTCTTTTTCGTTTTAGTTTCTCTTATTTTTCTTGTGTTACCGCTTTCGTCTCTCGCCAAGTTACGACCACTGGATGACAATTTTTCTCTGAGCTGGGGGATAGCACCGCCAGGGTGGTTCAGAATAAATTCAGTTCCGACGAGACCGACTCCGGTCTGGTTTGATGTTGATGTTACAAACTCGGGAACCGAAGAAGATCGTCCCGTAGCAAAAATTAGATCTGAAGAAGACCCCTCAATGAGAGAAATTACCGTCAAAGGTCTCCTTGCACTATTTCCTCCTGAAACACCTTTTTTGGATGTGCACGATTATGATTATTGTTGGTGTGACGAAGATGGACTGGCCGATAAAGGAGGACAAATCTTTCCCGCTAATACAACGACCGCAGGATGTGTCGCGGTCGAAACCCATGCTGAAAAAGTTACAAGAAGCGGAGATGCTGTAGTAGAAACTCCACCTGGAAGTGGAGGTATCTATTGGAATACTGACGGCGCACCTTTCATTAAGATTTACTTCCCGGAAGAGGTAACTGCAACTTTTTCCGAATGGGACGCAAAAATAAATTATGGGAATGATTGCTCGAATCTGAGCAATCATAACACACTCGGCACACTCCATGTGTCTAACATGAGGATCAAAATATATCCTGGTGGATGGACACAAATCTGGGTTCGAAAATAAACAATGACGAGCAATTTGTTATTGTGGCATCATGAATAATCTAAAAAGTCAACCACTCAAATAATTTCGGCACAAGAGATACGAAAACTTCTCATATGAACGCATGAACTTTGGAGTAAAAGCGGAGAGAAGCAGCGCTTCGAAAGCGAAAAAGTGAATATATCGCCTGCCGAATCTTTAGAATCAGTCGAATGCCGAATCCCACTATTATCAATAGAAATATTCAATGACAGGAAAATCCGTTGACAATTTATTATTGTGCCATGTATGTATGGCTTATGTGGCTCACTGGTGGGGATAGCGATATTTGGCAAAACAAAGGTGTTCTCTGTTTAGTTATGAATTCCCATTTCACAATCAGGAGGTGACAGGATGAAAAGAGTAATGAGAATATTCTTAGTGGTTGCATTTGTGTTTTTTTCGACTATGTCTATGTTTTCCACTCCTGTAAATGCCATAGAACCTGAGCAAAAAGCCCCTCTTGGGACTGGCAACTTTGCCCTGAAGCTGGATTATATAACCTTTACTGACGATGAATGGTCCAATGTTGACGATGACGGCCTCTACCTGGGAGTTGAAGGATATTGGAAGGTTGATCCGAACGTGTACGTCGGGGGAGAGATCGGCGAAGCTATTAATGTTAGTATATTAGGAGATGATATCTCTTTTATCCCCGTTGAACTCAACGTGAAGTATGCAACAGAGATTGCCCCCAATATTATCGCCGACTTCGGTGCCGGTGCTTCATTCTCCTATGCTGAAGTTACTGATCCCTGGTCGGAAGAATCAGAGGATGATTGGCTATTCGGCGGACAAGTTTTTGGAGACTTGACTTACAAGATCAAAAGTTTCTCCATCGGTGTCAATGCAAAGTATCAAATGACCCAAGATTTCAAAGACTCGGATGTTGATTTGAGTAACTGGAGGCTTGGTCTGCAGCTGGGCGTAGTGTTTTGAGATATTCTCACACTGTTTCTGTTTTATGAACTCGAATCGGTCATCATATTTCTTTTAGTATTGCTTGGTATAATCGGTCTGTCAGGATTCGGGATAAAATATAGAGACTGTCATTAACGAGCAGAAAAGATTGAGAAGGCAGGGCTATCAGCAGGGCACTGCCTTTTTTTATTCTGACAATTAACATTTGTAATATTGTATTTGAGAGCAAAAGTATAAAAGCAACAGTACGGTCAACAATCGATGATTACCAAGATGATTGGGCAGTTTTTTTAAAGAATTGATCCCAATGTTGGCGGCTTCTTCTGCCCTTCCATCTGCAAATCAACAGAATTATTTAGTGTTAATTTATCGATTACCATTTGAAGTATTGATATTGTATATGGGAAGTTCAATAAGTAATCTGTTCTCGACGCCACCTACAAGTCTCGCACCTTAGGCCCAGGCGAAAACTGAAAAATTGCAATAGAAAATCGGAACGCTGACTTAACGTATTTGGGGCAGGTCCTGGAATTTAAATTGTCGACTGATAGTTAGATGATTTTATATTATGCCGGATAGTGGGAACAACCAAACTCCTTCCTTAAAGCGTGCATGAGGCTCTTTTCACCAAAATACATACTTCCAACCATTATAAACATTCAATGCTTCTGGCTAAACCGGTTGATAGGCATTTATTTCTTCCATATGATCCAGCATCCTGAGATACAGTCGATCACGCTTATTAAGAATCTCTTCCTCGCTTCTCCCATTATAGTCATAAACACCCTTGGATGTTTTCGCACCCAGATGACCTTGTTTCACCTTTTGCTCGATGTATGTATTGCTCGCTCCATAACTCTTCATGACATCCAAGACTAAATCAAGACCCGTGAAATCCATATTCTGAACGACACCAACTATGGGCAGCCTGATACCTAAACTGGTTTTCACTGCCAGATCGATGTCCTCAGCGGTTGCCCATCCATTTTCCAGTATTTCAAAATAAGCAATGGCAATATAATTCTGGATTCTATTCACAATGAAGGAACGGACAAATTCTTTCATTACTACTGGTTTTTTGCCCAAACGTTTCATTAGGTCTGCGGTAACATGAACAACCTCCTGAGCAGTTTTCGGCCCGGGAACGACCTCGACCAGCGGTATAATATGCGCCGGAGCAAACCAGTGAGCTATTACCAATCTCTCTGGTCTCTTGATCTCTGCAAAACTGAAAATGTCTAATCCTGAGGTGTTGCTTGCAATGATTACATCGTCGGGAATCACGTCAGCCAGATCTGAAAAGACTTTCTTTTTTACATCTTCAACTTCAACAACCACCTCCATTGCGAAATCAGCACCGCGGGCAGAAGATTCCATGTCTGTAGAAACCTGTATCCGTTCAATGATTGAAGGTATCTCTTCGCTGGCGATGCTTCCATGGTCTGCCAGCGTATTCAGACTTGACCGCATGAGCCTTACTGCACGATCGAGAGATTCTTTATTTACATCCACAAGGGCGACTTCAATACCGGCCTTTGCAAAAGTAAGGGCAATGGAATTTCCCATTACGCCGGCTCCGACAATAATTGTTTTTTTAATATCATCTGATTTCATATTAAAATCCTCCAGACTATCAGCCGTTTATTTGTTTTCTTGTCGTTTGTCCCATTCAGCCTTGAGTTTTATCATGTGCTCAATTAATGGAGCCGCTTCCTCGTCCATCCTGGCCCTGACAATTTTCAATATCTCAGGATCAGTGAGATCAACCTCATCCGCCGATACTGTCATCCGATCTACAATCGCCCAGTGAGGGGCCGGTTCACCCGGAGGACAACCCTCCACGTGAATACCTTTCTTTCTAAACTTTTTCAGGCAATCGCCAATGAGAATAAGCTTATCGGGCGGGATGTTTTCGGGAATTTTCTTTTTTCGACCGACTAGAATCGTCACTTCGCTGTTGTCATCATATTGGTTGAGGGATTTAAGCCTTTCCATGGTCAGGCCAACCAGGGACAGGCAACTGCTGCAGGCTCCCGTAGTATCGATCGTATATTCCGGGTACTTGTCAAAGCTTTCCAGGTAGGGAAACCATAAGACGCGTCGGGTTTCTTCGATACTGCGTCCCCGGATTTCTATCTGATTTTTTTTGAAATTTCCGAGGCCGCGCTTGTGAGCAGGGCCGAAATAAGGAACATTATCCAGGTCCAGGCCGGTCAGCCTGCATGCCGTGGCGTCTACTGCCACCGGATCTCTACCGGCAATAACACACCCGAAATCAGTGGGCATGGTAAAATGCGGACCGAACCCTTCGGCCGGACGGATCATATCTACAATATTCAGGTCAGCTTTGATAACCGACCAGATATCCATCATGGCTTCAGCCAAATTTGTCTGATGCATCTGGTAATGAACCTTATCCTGAACCACTCCTTTCATGTTTTTCAAGGCACAGGTAAAAACCATGCTGCAGTGAGATTTGAAAATCGGCAGATTCACAATATGTTCCGCTTCGAGCAGAAACCGGGGCAGCAGCACTTTTTGAATAGCGGACCTGGCATCCCTGATAGGAATCTTGAGCAGGTCCTTGTCGCTTTTGATATCCACGATATCATCCACACCCGCCTCGACGGCTGCCTGCTTAATCCCGCTTGTTTCCAGGCATTCCATTGTGTCGCAGCCAATGGCGGCCGCTTCGGCCAGAATGATTTTTTTGGGATTCGCTTTCTGAATCGTTTTAATCACTGCTGAGACGAAATCCGGGCTGGTGTTTATAGCCGTCTCGGCAGATCCGGGATGACCGGCGTTTGGCTTTAAGACCACGGTTGAACCTTTTTTGATTAAAGATGTGACACCACCAAGATGATCCAGAACGTCTTCAACCATCTTTACAGGATCATCTCCCTTTACAATTGAAACGACTGATTTTGCCATGGTACTTCTCCCCTTTTTTAATTGTATGGGATCCAGCATTCCATCAGCTCTTTGATCGGCCAGCGCGACAGGACCTCGTACCCATCTTTCGTAACCAGAACATCTTCTTCCAGTCTAACGCCGTGTTTCCCGCCTTTACGACCGGCATAGGTTTCCAGAGCCAGGACCATTCCCTCTTTCAGCTCAATAGGAGGCATGCCCATGGCTTTGGCATAAGCACTGATACCAGGAGGGTCATGGAGGGTTAATCCCAGGCCATGACCAACCGCATATGGCATCACTTCAGCCCAGTCACTAAAACCCCAATAATCCGGAGATTGCGGCCATTTTGTCAGCACATCGTGATCAGTAGCCCCGTCTTTGATCATGCTGATCCCTCCGTAAAGCATTTCGTAGCACTCCTGATAGAGATCCTTCTGTTCCTGGGTCGCCTTGCCGCAGCAGAATGTCCGATAAACACAGGATTTGTACCCTTGGTAGGAGTTTCCATCTACATCGATATAAACAAGATCCCCAGGCCGCAGTGGTTTGTCAGTAAAGGACCAACCATAAGGATTGGTATTGTATCCGGACATGCAAACCAGATCCTCGGTATGATCGGCGCCTTCTTCGTAGAGGGCCTTGATGCCGATGCCGACCAGATCACATTCCCGAATACCGGGACGAATTGCATCCACAATAGCGGCAAAGGCAGATTCAGAGTTTCCACAGGTGATCCGCATCAACTCGATCTCATCCTGGGTTTTAATCATACGGGCTTTATCCATAATCGGTTTGCCGTGTACTGTCTTGATGCCTACTTTTTCGAATGCCCGACTGAACAGC
>JAFGBH010000044.1 GCA_016933215.1 Deltaproteobacteria bacterium
ATATCGGTTCAACAACCGTAACACCGATATCTATAAATTGTTGTTAAAGAACTTCAGAAATAAACCGCTGTTCTAGTCTAGACCCTTTTCTTTTTATCATTCCTACTCTATCAATCGGCCTGTTTTCTCAAAAAAGCAGGTGTCTCATAATCAATGTTCTCCTCATCATTGATCATGCCCATTCTGATAACAACCGGTTTTTCAGAATTCGCCTCCTCTTTCTTTCTCATAAAGGTAGGTTTGGAAATATCTTCCTTTTTGCGGGGAGAATAACCTGATATATTCTCGGATACTATTTCTCTTTTCTTGTCCGATGCATTGAAACCGGTGGCGATTACCGTGACGCGCATTTCGTCTCCCATATCGTCATCAATAACGGTTCCAAAGATGATATTTGCATCATCGTGAGCTTCGGCCTGGACAAGAGAAGAGGCTTCGTTGACTTCAAAGAGGGTCATGTCGGGTCCGCCGGTAATGCTGAGAAGAACGCCTCTGGCACCCTGGATCGAGTTATCTTCGAGAAGGGGAGATGATATTGCCTTTTGCGCCGCTTCAACCGCCCTGCTCTCACCGCTCGCAATCCCCGTACCCATGAGCGCCAACCCCATCTCTGACATTATATTTTTGACATCGGCAAAATCGAGGTTAATGAGACCGGGAACCATTATGAGATCAGAGATCCCCTTGACACCGTGATAGAGAATATCGTCGGCCTTTTTGAAGGCATCGGAAAGAGACATATTTCTGCCACTGATACTCAAGAGCCTCTGGTTCGGTATCACGATGAGACTGTCAACCATCTTCTTAAGTTCGATAAGTCCCTCTTCCGCCTGTTTCTCTCTTCTTTTACCCTCGAACTGAAAAGGTTTTGTGACAACGGCAACCGTCAGGGCTCCCAAATCTTTTGCGATCTCGGCCATAACGGGGGCTCCACCCGTACCCGTTCCACCTCCAAGGCCGGCCGTAATGAAAACCATATCGGCCCCATCCAGGACATCACTGATTCTGTCCTGAGACTCAATGGCTGCCCTCTTGCCCACATCGGGATCCGATCCTGCACCAAGGCCCTTTGTTACCTCGGTCCCTAATTGTATTTTTATCGGTGCCTTGGATACCGTCAGGGCCTGCGAATCCGTATTCGCAGCAACGAAATCCACTCCGCTCAAGTTATAGGATATCATCATGTTCACGGCGTTTCCTCCTCCGCCACCGACACCTATAACCTTTATCTTTGCACTCGTACCCTTACCGCCTTGTACTAATTCGAACATGGTTTCCCCCTCCCTTCTAAAAAAAGTCGTCGAACCATCGTTTCATTCTCTTGGCTATTTTTTTTACTAAACTTCTTTCATTTCTTCTTACCACCAGGCCGGACTGGTTGTTGTTCCCGTGAACAACAAGCCCTACCCCGGTGGCATATATGGGACTGTTGACTATATCCGTAATACCCCCTACATCAGAGGGACTTCCCCTTCTTACTGGCATATTGAATATCTGTTCTCCCAGTTCTGTTATTCCCTCCAGAATAGACGTTCCGCCGGTCAAAACAATACCTGCTGCAAGGAGATCCTCATAACCCGATCTGACTATCTCCCTGTTGGCCAGACTGAGAATTTCCTCGAGACGAGGCTCGATAATCTCACCCAGAACCTGTCTTGACACCTTTCGAGGCCCTCTGCCACCCACACTCGAGACTTCTATCGTCTCATCCTGAGGTATCATCGGTGTATAGGCGCATCCATATTTGATCTTTATTTTTTCCGCTTCTATTGCGGGTGTTCTCAAACCAACCGCTATATCGTTGGTAACGTAATTGCCTCCCAGTGGTAAAACCGCCGTATGTTTAATACAACCTTCGGCGAATACCGCGATATCGGTCGTTCCACCGCCAATATCTATAAGACCTACCCCAAGCTCCGTTTCGTCGGGACTGAGAACGGCCTTGCTGGATGCCAACGGTTCGAGCACTATATCATTCACATCAAGCCCCACACGGTTAACCGATTTTATGATGTTCTGAATAGACGTAACTGCACCGATTACTATATGAACCTTTGCTTCAAGCCTTACTCCTGACATCCCTATTGGTTCTTTGATGCCGTCCTGATCATCGACGACATAGTACTGGGGTAATACATGAACGACTTCCCTGTCCAAGGGCACAACAATGGCCTTGGCCGCCTCGATCGCCCTTTTTACGTCAATCGCTTCAACTTCACCACTCTTCACCGCCACAATACCGTGACTGTTCATGCCCTTAATATGAGCCCCGGCGATTCCCGTATAGACTGCCTTTATCTCATATCCTGACATCAGTTCCGCTTCTTCAATGGCCCTCTTTATGGAATCCACGGTGCTGTCAATATTAACCACAACGCCTTTCCTCAGTCCCTTCGAGGGATGGGTACCAATTCCTATGATGTCGATGCCGGTTTCCGTTACCTCACCAACGATTGCACAGATTTTTGTTGTCCCGATATCGAGCCCTACTATTATGTTCCCTTTTTTTGACATCTATACACCGATCATTAAAACATCATATCTTTGTGCGTGAGCGTCCCTCTTGCCTTTTTCTATCGAAATAATCCCTCTGCTGAACGATGACCCTGTTGTAATCAGCCAAATCTATCTTCAAACATCCCTCATCAAGATCTTTCCGTGCCAGGTCCAGAAGAATTCTGTTCAATCGCTTAAACTTCTTTTCATAATTTCCAAAGCCGAGCTGAATTACCATCTGATTATTTGTAAAAACCGAGAATCCGTAAATAGCGCTTCCGTTTATTTCGGAAACATTTTCCATTTTCGGAAACGTGCCGCTTCGGGAAAGATAATCCAGAAGTTCAAATGCCATCCCCAAAAGACCCTTATTGACTACCCCGTTCTCACAAAATCCCGTCAGCACCGGAAGGTTAATGCAATCACTCTCCCCGAACCCCTTGAATATCTCTTCATTCCTGTCAACGATATAGAGATCCTCATTTTTCTTAATCAGCGCCGCCGGTTCCCTCTCAACAATCTCAATTACCAGCCTGTTCGGAAGCTCTCTCCCGATCGACACATCTTTGATCCAGGGATTTCCCCTGATCTTATCCGTCATTTTATCGAGATTTAGCGCAAGGATATTCATAGATCTATCGACCCCGGCAAGCTCAAGAACTTCTCTCTCGCTCACCTTTTCACATCCCCTGATTATTGTATCGCCGATTTCGAAATAGGGCGCACAAATTGCGTAATTATAAGCATATACCATGAGGAGAGCCAGTCCTCCGGAAATGCTAAGAACCATTAGAGCCTTTACAATCTCTCGTATAATTTTCCCAGATCGTCTCTTGATTCTGTTTTTTTTCGTCCCCATTGAGGACTTCAGGGATTTTTTCATAGCTATTCCCCGATAATTTTTACTTCCGTCTCAAGTTTTATGCCCTTTTGCTCGAATACTCTCTTTTTGATAATATCTATCAGCGCAACGATATCCTTAGTTGTTGCCCCTCCCAGATTTACAATGAAATTGCCATGCTTCTCCGATATCATCGCCCGACCACTCATTGTTCCTTTGAGTCCCACTTCATCGATGATCTTACCCGCAGGTGATGATGGCGGGTTTTTAAAAACAGAGCCTGCACTTCTCTCGCCAAGGGGGTGTTTATCCCTTCTCGATTGCAATATATTGACAATCTTTCTTTGAATCTCTTCTTTCTCTCCCTTTAGCAGGTCAAAGGTTGCACCGGTTATTACGGTGCTGTCGGGCAGATCGAGCCCTCTATATTCGAAAGGGAGGTCTTCTCTTTCAATTTTTCTCCTTTTTCCATTCCCGTTCACAACAACAACCGATCCTATGGTATCCTTCATTTCTCTTCCGTAGGCACCTGCGTTCATCCATACACCACCGCCGACACTCCCCGGTATTCCTGCACAAAACTCCAGCCCCTCAAGCGATTCTTTAACGGAGACCTCTACGATGCGTGAAAGGGGTACACCCGATTCTGCGAAGAGAGATACCCTCCTGTCACTTTCTTCATTGATCTCAAATTGTTGAAGATCCATGAGTGAAACCAGGCATCCCCTGTAGCCGTCATCTCCCACAAGAAGATTCGTGCAGCTTCCCACAGCCATAAAGGGTATATCCTCCGCTACGAGAAAAGAAACCGCCTTCTCAACCTCCTTCGCGCTCCGGGGATAAAAGAGAATATCTACCTTTCCGCCAACCCCCATTGATGTGTGATTGCACATCGGTTCATCGAAAAGGATTCGTCCCGAGACCAGATTTGCTATCTTTCTTCGCATTTCCTCACCAACAGTCATAGTGTTTCTCCCGCTTTCACGTATCCCTCGGGGAATCGGCTCCGGGGTGCCCTAACGCGAGAAAGGCTTCGCCAACCTGCCAAATATTACCTGCCCCGAGCGTTATGATAAAATCTCCCGGTTGCGCAAAAGCATCTAAATGATCGACGATGACGTCAAAACTCGATATATGGGTAACAGTATCATTTCCACGGCCACGAATCCCGTCACAGAGATGTGCCGAATGTATCCCCTCTATCTCCTTTTCGCTCGCGGCGTAGATATCCGTAAGAATCGTGTAGTCGGCAACATCAAATACATCGAGAAAATCATCAAAGAGTTCTCTGGTTCGGGTATAGCGATGGGGCTGGAATACGACGATCATCCTTCCGGTCCAGGCCTTTCTCGCTGCCTCCAAGGTTGCCCTGATCTCCGTCGGGTGATGTCCGTAATCGTCGATTACCGTAACACCTCCCCTTACACCCTTGACCTCAAGTCTCCTCTGTACACCCGTAAATGTCTTGACACCCCTTTGAATTGTGGAAAAATCCATATCAAGTTCCAATGCCACTGCAACCGCCGCCAGAGAATTATAGACATTAAAGAGACCGGGAGCACCGATGGAGATATCACCCATATAATCGCCACGCCGATAGAGTTTGTACTGTGATGCGAGACCGCCTGAGGACACATCGGCCGCCCTGTAATCAGAGGTGCCGGAAAGGCCGTATGTGATAGTTGCCCTCTTGATCTCCGGCAATATCTCCCTCACATGAGGATCGTCGCTGCATAAAATTGTTGATCCGTAAAAAGGAACCCTGTTAGCAAATTGCAGAAATGCCTCTTTTATCTCCTCAATCCCGCTATAGAAATCGAGATGTTCACGATCAATATTCGTAATGACTGCAATTGTCGGACTCAATGTCAGAAAAGAGCCGTCGCTCTCATCAGCCTCGGCAACGATGATCTCTCCGTGACCCAGTTTTGCATTGCTTCCCACACCTGCAAGTTTCCCCCCTATAACCATTGTGGGATCCAGGCCACCATCGGCAAGTATCGTGGCAATCATTGAGGTTGTCGTTGTCTTGCCATGAGACCCGGAGACAGCAACGGAAAATTTCATCTTTAAGAGCTCCGCCAGCATCTCGGCCCTCGGAATAACAGGTATATTCCTTTTCCCTGCTTCGATCACCTCCTGATTACCTTCATGTATTGCTGTCGATGTCACAACCACATCGGCATCTCCCAGATTCGACGGTTCGTGCCCATACAATACGTTTATGCCCAGTGACTCCAGTCTCTGGGTAGTCTCGGACCTCGATATATCCGATCCCGATATCGAATAGCCGAGATTGAGGAGCACCTCGGCAATCCCGCTCATTCCAATACCGCCGATCCCGACGAAATGAATGCGTCTGATTTTTCTCTGCATGAAGTCTCTTTTTTCGTTACTCTTCATTTTCCTCACTGCCCGATTAGGGTCAGGCATTCATCTACGATATTCGATGCCGCCTTTATATTCCCGAGGCTCTTCGACATTTTCTCCATTGTCTCTATTCTTCCGGGATTTCTGTACAGTTCCTCAATCGTTTCGAAAAGTGCCCTTCCACTCAATTCATCTTCCACTATCATCTCAGCAGCCCCGGCATCCACCAGTGTCTTTGCGTTCAATTCCTGATGATTCCCCGTCGCAAAGGGAAAGGGGATAAAGATTGCCGCCTTTCCAAGGGCCGTTATCTCGGCGATTGACGTCGCACCGGCCCTGCATATCAGAAGATCCGCCTCTTTACATGCCTTAGCCATGTCGTCAATGAAAGGTAAAACCTCAGCATCAAGGTGATGTTCTCTATAGACATTGGCAACTTTTTCGAGATCTCTCTCTCCGGTCTGATGGATAATCTTCAACCCATCCTTGATCCCTTCCATATATTGAAGGGCCTCCATAACGGCTCTATTAATAGCCGAGGCACCCTGGCTCCCCCCAAATATGAGGAGTGTGAACGTGTCGGTCTTCTCCTTCTTTTTCTCACCTTCCGTAATGAAACCATTTCTCACGGGGTTTCCCGCAACCACCACCTTTTTTTCGGGGAAAACCCTGCTTACGTCGGGAAATGTCAGAAATATCCTCTTCGCAAATCTTCCAAGGATCCTGTTGGTAAAACCAGGAAGGGCATTCTGCTCCGCAATCGCTGTTTTCACTCCCATCAGATGTGCCGCAAAAACTGCCGGTCCCGAGGCATACCCACCCACACCGATCACGATATGGGGATCAAAATCCCGTATTATTCCCCGGGACTGAAACATACTCCCGGGAATCTTCAATGCGCCTCTAAGTAAACCGGCAAAGCCCTTCCCCCGGATCCCCTCTATATCGATAAAGCGAATCGGGAATGCCCCATTGTGCAATACCCGTCTTTCCAATCCCCTTTTTGTTCCGACAAACATTACCTTGTTTTTCTTGCTCCTCCTTACAAACTCCTCGGCAATTGCGAGGGCCGGAAAAACATGGCCTCCCGTGCCACCACCTGCCAGTATTACCCTGAGATCACCCTCTGTTTCATTCATCAACGGCTTCAAAAGCGCCACTCTTTGTATTCCTGTTATGATAGGAAGAGATATTCAACACTATTCCCACCGCTGTCATGCTCATGATGAGGGACGTTCCTCCGTAGCTCAGGAAAGGAAGCGCCAGGCCTTTTGTCGGTGTAAGACCCATAACGGCGGCCATATTGATAAAGGTCTCGATGGCAATAATTATGGTTAGGCCCGCAGACAAAAGTGTTCCGAAAAGATCGGTCGTATTGAAGGAGATCATAAACCCCCTTATAATGAGAAGGGCGAAGAGCACAATCACCACCGCCACACCGATAAAACCAACTTCCTCGGCAATCACTGAAAGTATAAAATCTGTATGGGGTTCGGGGAGGTAGAACAGTTTCTGCATACTGTCACCAAGGCCCACACCAAAAGCGCCACCGGATCCGAAGGATATAAAGGACTGTATAATCTGAAATCCTGATCTGGTCGGGTCATCCCAGGGGTTTCGAAAGGACAACAATCTCTGTATACGGTAACTTTCACATATTACAAGGGTGACAGCAATGGGAATGAAGGCGGCTACAAAGCCGGCAAGATGAAAAATCCTGCTCCCCGCCAGGTAAAACATGAACATAAGCAAAATAATCATGATCACCGCTGTCCCGAAGTCGGGCTGAAGCATGATCAGAAAGACCATGGCAAGGGTGAGAAAAAGCGGAACCGGAAAAATCCTGAGGAATTCCCGTACATGTTCCTTCTTTTTCGCCAGATAATGTGCCAGAAAAATGACCAGTGCCACCTTCACCAGCTCAGTCACCTGAAAAGAGAAGCCCCCCACCCTGAGCCATCTCGTCGCGCCGCCCACCTTGACCCCAAGGCCCGGAATAAGAAGAAGCGAGAGAAGTCCGAGCGAGACGAGTATTCCCGCATAGGCCGTTTTTCTCCATAAAGGATAGGGAATCTTCGTCATAACTATCATGGCGATAATCCCAATAAAGACGAACAATATCTGTTTCTTGAGGAAGAAATACTCATCGCCAAACCGCTCCAGAGACACGATGGAACTCGAGCTGTAAACCATAACCGTGCCGAGAGAAACCAGAAACAATGTGGCCACAAGCATGACCACATCGGGTTTTTTCCTTTTTACTGGAGGGACACTGACCATTTCTATCTCACCGCCATTCGGTTAAATCTCTCTTTGAAGAAGTCTCCCCGCGCTTCATAATTCTCAAACTCATCAAAACTTGAACAACCGGGAGAGAGGAGAACCGTGTCTCCGGGTTTCGATACAGTAAAGGCCGAAACCATCGCATCCCCGAGGCCTTCCACAACCTCTGTCTCAACGATATCGCCAAGAAGCCGATGTATTGTACCGCCCGCTTCACCAAAAAGAACGAGTTGTCTTACTTTTTGTCCGATCGGCTCTCTCAGTCTCTCGAAATCGCCCCCCTTATCCCTCCCCCCCATGAGAAGAATGACCGGCCCCGGGAAAGATTCAAGCGCTCTCTCAACTGCACCGACGTTCGTTCCCTTGGAGTCGTTGTAACACGTGACACCGTTTTTCTCACCCACACGTTCCACCCTGTGCGGCATACCGTCGAACATCTCAAGGGTATCGATAATCGTCTGGGGTGGACACCCGCACCACCGCGCTGCAACAATGGCAGCCATAATATTTTCCAGATTGTGGGTGCCCTTTAACCGTATGTTCGAAACGGGATAGACTTCCCTTGCATCTCTCGAATCGAGATAGTGTAATGCCCCCCCGTCAAAAAAGATTCCCCTCTCGAGGAACGATGACGAACTGAAACGGACTATCTCAGCCTTAATCCCTTCCAAAAGCCCCGGGGACGGCGATTCGTCGGCATTCAGTATGGCGCGATCACCTCCCGATTGATTTACAAAAATTCTCTCCTTCACGGACCGATACTCTTCAAAGGACTCGTGATAATCGAGGTGGTCACTGCTCGTGTTCAGGAGTACTGCCACAGAGGGGTGAAATAAACTCACCCACTGTAACTGAAAACTGCTTACCTCCACCACCAGATACTCCTCGTTTTCCTCTCCATTCAGATATGAAATAAGAGGATTGCCGATGTTTCCACCTACGAATACCTTTTTACCCCATCGGGCTAATATCTCCCCCAGGAGTTTTGTCGTTGTCGTCTTCCCGTTCGTACCGGTAATTGCAATATAGGGCCGGTTTATAAACCTGCCCGCCAGTTCAATTTCGCTTACTATCTCAACCCCTTTTTCCACGGCACCTTTCAGGAGCACATTTGTGGGGGGAACTCCCGGTGATGGAACGATAAGATCAACTCCAGAGAGGAGGTCTGTCGAATGACTCCCCATTCTCAGATCGACCTTCGAATCTGCCAGTTTATCGATAAATGGTCCCAATTCCGACTCCGGTTTTTCATCGCATAGTACGACATCG
>JAFGBH010000045.1 GCA_016933215.1 Deltaproteobacteria bacterium
CCCGCCAGAAAGGCCTCGAAAAATTCGTTGCCGTTATAGAGAAGTTCGGCAAATTTATCCTTCGGTTGGAGTCCCAGTGATTTGAGACCGTTTGACAGCCTGAACACCCGCTCCTTCAGTTCGCTGTAGGTAATCCTCCTCTCACCGGAAATGACGGCTTCTCTGTCACCAAAAATCTCCCACATTGAAATCAAAAGATAGGGCGTCGACTTATCAAGCCTGAATTTCAGAAGACTTGTAATATAGTTCCTCAATCCGACCCTCCCGATGGTCCTGGCCACAATGCGTATCGCATTTCTTACTCCCCATTGCCTGATAACACTCTTTCGAAGACCCCGCGTTTCTTCCCTCAATGCCAGCTTCGGAAGGACTTTCAATACACTCATGAGATTCTTGTCTTTCATTGTCACCTTTCACCATTACCGTGATATCTCAATCAGATTTCACCATTTCTCTGAGGTCTTTTTTGAGCACCTTTCCCACAGCACTCATGGGGAGTTCGTCCATGAATCGAATCACCTTGGGCACCTTATAGGGAGCCACCTTTTCCCTCATATAGGAATGTATTTTCTCCCTCATTTCTTCGGTTTTCTCCACAACGTCCTTGAGGACGATGCAGCTCGCAACAATCTCAGAACCCGGTCGCTTCGGGTCAGGAAGACCGATCGTGGCGGCGACATCCACGTCGGGATGCTCCATCAGAACGTCGTCAACCTGTCTCGTGAAGACCTTAAATCCGGAGACACTCAGCATGTCCTTCAGCCTGTCCACAATATAGAAGTATCCATCCGCATCCATCCTGGCAATGTCACCGGTATGAAACCATCCGTCCCTGAATGCGTGGGCCGTTTCCTCGGGATTATTGTGATATCCGCCGCCAAGCACCTGAGGACCTCGCACCAGAATCTCACCGGATTCACCGAGAGGAACCACTTCGCCTGTCTCCGGGTCCACGAGCTTCACATCCGTATCGATCATCGGTATTCCCACGGAACCCACTTTCTTCAGCCCCTCGCGGGGATTTGCGGTAATAAGCGGCGTCGTCTCCGTCATGCCATAGACCTCCATCACCTTTCCTTTTCCCACAATCTTTTCAAACTCCCTGATACTCTCCAGGGGAAAGGGCGAGGCACCGCTCACAAAAAATTCCGCACCGGAAAAGTCGAGGGCACGGAATTCCGCATATTTCATGAGTTCCATATAGATCGTCGGGACATTGATCATCGCCGTTGGCCTGTATTTCTTCATCGAAGCGATCATAAATTTGAGATCTCTCGGATTTGGCAGCAGAATCGTAGAGGCCCCCATCGAGATGCCCCAGAGGGAGAGAAAGTTGCCGGCCTGATGAAAAAGCGGGAAGGCGGAGGCAATCGTATGCCGTCCGATCTCGGCGGAGCCTACCCAGTTTCTCATCTGTTCCATATGACCGACAACGTTTCCGTGTGTAAGAACTGCTCCCTTCGGAGGCCCCGTTGTTCCCCCCGTATACATCATGAAACAGGGGTCCTCCGACCCTACCTTCACATTGACGAGATCTTTCGGCATATCCCGTATGATGTCCATAAAAGGGACGACCTTTATCCCCTCAATCTTTCGGACCTTTCCCGTGGGGATCTTTCTGAAGAGTTTTCCGAGTGATTTTTTGAAAAGGGGAAGAAAATCGGCAATGGAAACGACGACAATCGTATGAACACCCGTTTTATGAACAACTTTTTCAACGGTTTCGAACTGGAAATCGAAGGTAATCAGCACCTTTGCTTCGGAATCGTTAAGCTGGTACTCGAGTTCATCGGCGGTGAGAAGAATACTCACTCCCGAATAGACACAGCCCGCCTTTTGAATTCCGATGGCAGATATGAAGGCGGCAGGAACATTGAGAAGCTGGGCACCAACCGTATCTCCTGCACCACAGCCATTCTCAGCAAGAAAATGGGCAAACTGATTCGAGAAGATATCAAATTCCCGGAATGTAATATCGCGCCCCATATAATAGAGGGCTACCCTCTCAGGCAGTGTCTCAAAGGCCTCGCGAACCGCCTCCGCATAGGACATTTCGGGATAGTCATCTATCGTCGCGGGAACGCCATCATCGTAGAATTTCAACCAGGGCTTCGACGAATAACTATCTTCCACACATCTCTCCTTTTACCTCGACAACAGAGCAGAGGATGAATCATCTCCTCTCTTTTAAGTAATGGCTGGCACGACCCACTGAAAAGCTATTTCTACCGTCCCTTAAACTCCGGTTTCCGTTTTTCGAGAAAGGCCGTCACTGCCTCCAGCATATCCTCATTCGGCACGACAGCGGCATTCCTCTGAGCCACATACTTGAGGCCCTGATAAATGCCATGATCGCGGCTGTAATTCGCCACCTCTTTTACCCCCTGCACGGCAAGAGGAGGCAGACCGGCGATTTCTTCCGCCAGTTTTGCCGCTTCCCTCACCAGTTCTTCCCGATCTTCACAGAGCCTCGTTATGTACCCCATTGCAAGGGCCTCCTCGGCCGTGAAATCCCTCCCTGTAAGCGCCAGTTCCCTGAACCAGCCCTGCCCGATGATGGAGGGAAGACGCTGGAGCGTGCCGATGTCGGCGATGATGCCGACTCTCGTTTCCCTGATGGAAAAAAGTGAATCTTTCGCTGCAATCCTGATATCACAGGCACTAGTCAGATCAATACCACCACCCACACAGTGTCCGTGTATGGCGGCAATAACGGGTTTTCGGCATTTCTCAATGGCATTGATGCTTTCCTGAAACTCCTCTATCTTACGGCGAACCCACTCGCGATGAGCGGCCGAACCGTCACCCAGAAATGCCTCGGCCGCTACCAGGTCAAGACCGGCGGTAAAACTCTTGCCCTCGGCCTTTATGACCACGACACGCACCTCCGGATCACGATCGAACTCACCAAAGAGTTTCGTCATCTCCTCAAAGAACTCAAAGGTCATGGTGTTCCGTTTTTCCGGTCTGTTCAGGATGAGCCACGTGACAAATCCCTCTTTCTCAACCTTGAATAAATCCTGGTCAGCCATACAATTTCCCCTTTTTTAACCCCTATATCGCGAAGCTCTCATCCGCAATTTCCACGATGGAGAGGTCCTCACTTTTTATGGCCTTCACCGCGGCGTCAACCTCGGGAAGGACGTTCTTGATGAAATACCGGGCAGAAGCAAGTTTGCCGGAATAAAAGGCAGCATCCCTGTTGTCCTTTACAAAGGCAGACAGGGCCTCTTTGTCCGTGGCATCGATTCCCTTCTCACCGAAGAGGACATCGAGCTTCTCCTTCGCAATACCGGCCTGCCAGAGCAACAACCACCCGGACACCACCTTCCCCATCATCATCAGGAAGGGATAGGCATTCCCCACGGGAATGAGATACTTTCCTTCCTTTCCGCACTTTCCGAAGAAGAGGGCTGTCTCTCCCAGTTTGTTGACGGCATCCTGCACATCAGCGGCGAGATCACTCAATCCTTCTCTATCTTTATACTTTGCAATGGTGTTCCCCATCTCTACGAGGAGGTTCATAAAGTAGGCGCCCTTTTTCATGCCCAGCTTTCTTCCCACCAGATCGAGGGCCTGAATACCGTTTGCACCTTCGTAAAGAGAGGCGATCTTCTCGTCCCTCATAAACTGTTCCACGGGATATTCGGCACAGTAGCCATATCCCCCGTAGACCTGAATCGCCTGCTCCGTTACCCTGAAGCCTATGTCAGAACAGTAGGCCTTGCAGATCGGTGTCAGTATCTCCAGAAAACCTTCCCACTTTTCCTTCTCGGCATCGTCGGTTGCAATTGCCTCCCTGTCCACCGCATAGGAACAGAAGTAGATCAGCGCCCTCATGCTGTCCACGCTGGATTTCATCCAGAGGAGCATTCGTCTCACATCGGGGTGCTTGATGATGGGAACCTTCGGTGCCTCGGGATTCTTGAAGTTTTCGATGGACGAGCCCTGAAGCCGCTCCTTGGCGTACTGGAGCGCGTGAAGGTAGGCGATTGAGCCGCTTCCCACACCCTGCATTCCCGTCCCGATTCGGGCCTCATTCATCATCTGGAACATGACCTTCATCCCCTGACGTTCCTCACCGAGAAGTTCGGCGTAGCACTGGCCGTTGTCACCGAAATTCATTGTTCCCGTGGGGGCACCGTGAAATCCCATCTTTTCCTCGATCTTTGCGACTTCATAGTCATTTCTCTTTCCCAGGGTACCATCGTCATTCACGATGTATTTCGGTACGATGAATATGGAGATCCCCTTAGTCCCGGCAGGATCACCCTCGATACGGGCGAGAACGGGATGAATGATGTTTTCCGTCAGGTCCTGGTCCAGCCCCGTGATAAATGACTTCGTTCCCTGAATCAGGAAGGTGCCGTCGGGCTGCCTGATGGCCTTCGTGCTAAGGTTTCCCACATCGGTTCCGGCATTTGGCTCGGTGAGACACATGGTCCCGCCCCATTCACCGGTTATCATTTTCGGCAGATACTTCTCTTTCAGTTCCTCGGAACCGTAGACTTCAATGAGATGCGACGCCCCCTCACCGAGAAAACCCTGGACGAGAAATCCAAGATTATGGATAAACCACTCCTTCGATGCCGTTGCCATGATATAGGGAAGTCCCTGTCCACCGACTTCCGGTGATTTACTCATTGCACCCCATCCACCCTCACAATAGAGTTTGTAGAGGCGGTGAAATGCCTTCGGTACGCTAATCTTCCCGTTTTCGAGTCTGCAGCCTTCGTGATCAGACTCAACGAGAACAGGAAATATTTCCTCGACGGCAAATTTCTGGGCCTCCGTAAGAATCATGTCGAAGACGTCTTTTGAAAAATCCTCATAAAGCGGATTTTCACAGAGCTTTTCTATCTCCAGCATTTCGTAGAGTATAAATTCTTGATCCCTTTCATCGATAATCAGATTTGCCATTGCTCCCTCCTCAATCAGATTATTTTCCTATGCGTTACCCCTTTAAAGTATTATAAAACTAAATCAATCAATATTATCGATATCTTATGACATTACCGGGTCAAGTTTCTTTTTGATATCCTCCCGCAGTTCTTTCTTAAGCACTTTACCCACGGGGTTTCGCGGAATCGCATCGACAATTTCCAACCGCTCCGGCAATTTGTACACGGCAACACCCTTCTCTTTCATGAAAGACGTTACGTCTTCCAGCGTCACCTTCTCACCTTCTCCGGGAACTACATAGACACACACCTTTTCCCCCAGGTTCTCATCGGGCATTGAAATGGCAGCCACATCGGTTATTCCGGGATGTCCAAGGAGCATGTTCTCCACCTCCTGGGCACTGATATTGAAACCGCCCCTGATGATGATATCCTTCGTCCTGTCGAAGAATCCCACACAGTCCCCCTCCTTTATCTGAAAGAGGTCACCGGTATTGAAGTATCCCTCGCTGTCGAAGGCCTTTTCCGTAATGTCAGGACGTTTGAAATAGCAGGGAATGACGTTGGGTCCTCGATACCACAGCTCACCGACACTGCCGATGTCAGTCAGTTCTTCCCCCGTGGCCGGGTCTATTATCTTGGATTGAACAAACTGTGAGGACAAGGCACTCCATTTTACACCCGGCTTCCCGTACTGGGGAAAATTATCCACCCGCCTTTCCATATCGGGAATATCAAAACGTCCCGAGACAAATCCGGTCCCCTCGTTCTGACCCCAGATGTTCCCGAACTCTATTCCCCAGCGTCGTTTCAGCTCCTGTACCGACCAGAGTGACGGAGGGGCCGATCCGAGGGTGATTGCCCGTATCTTGCTGAGATCAAATGCGTCGACCTTGGGATGTTTCAGAAGGGCATTGATAACGGCTGGGACAAGGAGGGTATAATTTATCTCTTCCATGATAAGCTGCATCACAAAAGTGGCCCCGTCAAAGGGATGATGCAGGACAAGTTTTCCGCCGACAATAAGCCATGGAAAGTATACCGTCCCGATCGATGCCATATTGACCAGCGGACCAGCAGTGATGAAATTGTCGTTCGGTTCTATGCCCGCTGTATCGATCTGGGCCAGTGACTGATTGTACCAGTTATTATGACTGAGGGGACAACCCTTGGGCTGGGCCTCCGTACCCGAGGACCAGCAGAGGGTCAGCACATCGTTGGCATCGATGACGATATCATCCAATTTCCCCGTAACCTCCCCTTTGCTCATATCTCTCAGCTCTTCCAGTGTAATGATATGCTTTATGGAAGGATTTTTGGACTGGGCCTTCTCGAACATCTCTTTATGTTTGAAACCGTGAAATTCTTCCACGGTGATAACGGCCTTTGCCTCCGTCATTTTCGCAATATACTCGATCTCCGACGAGCGCCACTGCATCGGCATGGGCGATATGAGCCCCCCTGCCCTGGTAATGGCAAGGTAGAGCATGGCAAGTTCCCAGCAGTTGGGAAGCTGAACCATAATGATGTCGTCTTTTTGAATACCTTTTTTGATGAGTGCTTCCGCGGTTGCATCCACCGCCCTGTCAAGCTGACTGTAGGTAAGTCTTTCAGGCTCCAGGCCCACCAGATCTTTTTTATTGAGAGGATCCACCAGACATTCTTTGTCGGGATCCTTTTTAACATTCTCCTTGAAATAGTCGATAAATGTTTCCTTTTTCCATGCCCCCTTTTCCGTCCATTCTTTGATCATCTCACGCGATGCTAAAATCATATACAGCCCCCCTTTTTTTTACATTATCGGCTATTGGTCGTAATATTTAATTGATTTCTAATTAAACAGCCCCTCCTTTTCGAACTCATCAGTTTCTGCGTCGGCATACCCCAGTTCATCCAGAATCTCTCTCGTATGAGTTCCCGCCGGGACACCGGGCTTTTTATATTCCTGCGGTGTTCCGGAAAACTTGATAGGATTGGCAAGCTGTTTCATCTTCCCCCCCCAGGGAAGATCAATCTCCACTACCAGGTTACGTTTCTTTGTGTGAGGATCGTTCAGTGCCTCTGAAAGTGAGAGCACTGGCTCCACGCAGGCATCGTAATTCTCGAATATCGAGAGCCATTCATCCATTGTCTTGGACCGCATAATATTTCTGACATCTTCCTTCACCTCATCGATATTCTGAGGCGCTACACCTCCTGCCATGAGGTCAGGCCGGCCGATCGCCTGGCAGAAAGCGGCAAAGAACTGGGGCTCGAGTCCGCCAAAGCTCAGATATTTCCCGTCGCCGGTCTCATAGAAATCATAGAGGGAGCCGCCATTCAGGAAAAAGCCTTCACGTTCAGGCTCCAGATTATCAACAAGGTAGGCACCACCAACCATGGCATTGAAGGCGATGGCACCGTCAGTCATGGAGATATCGATGTGCTGACCCTCTCCGGTCGCATCGCGGCTTACGACTGCAGCAAGAATACCGATGATCGCGTTGTACGATCCTGACGCAATATCGGCAATCTGCATCCCCATGAGCGATGGGCCCGATGCTTTCCTTCCCGAATAGGACATGATCCCCGAGCGCGCAAGATAATTAATATCATGACCTGCCTTCCCCTTCAGGGGACTGTCCTGCCCGTACCCCGTTATCGAACAGTAAATAATGGCGGGATTGAGGTCCTTAAGACTCTCATAATCGAGGCCGAATTTTGCCATCACGCCGGGGCGGAACTGTTCAACCACGATATCGTAATCTGAGATAAGCTGATGGATGATACTGACAGCCCTGGATTCCTTGAGATTCAACGTCATGCTTCGTTTGCCGCGTTGCATGAAAGGTACGGTGAAGGAAATATCGGTATCATTAAGAAAGGGGGGTGCAAAGGATGCCATATCAGGCCGGGATCCTGAAATAACACGGAGCACATCTGCTCCCATATCAGCGAGATTCATTGTCGCAAAGGGTCCCGGAAGTAGTGTGGTAAAATCAAGAATTTTCAGCCCTGCAAGCGGTCCTGACATGATGACGTCCCTCCTTTTATACATAGACGACCATTTCGGCCGTCTGAGCACCCCCCTATAAACCCATAAACCTGGCGGCGATCTGCTTCATGATTTCATTGGTCCCCGCAAAGATACGTGTAACCCTGATATCTCTCCAGGCTCGTGCTATCGGATATTCCTCACAATATCCATACCCCCCGTGAAGCTGAACGCACTCATCGGCAACACGGCACGCCATATCGGTGGTCCAGTATTTTGCCATGGAGACATCTATTACGACATTTTTACCCTCCATGTGCTCCACGATCAGCTTGTCCATGAACGTTCTTCCCAGCTTGACATCCGTGGCCATCTCGACAATCTTGAACTGGCTGTTCTGGAATTTGGAAATGGGTTTTCCGAAGGCGGTTCGCTCTTTGCAGTAATCAATGGTAATCTCAAGCATATACTCTGCTGCGGCAACGGCGCCGATGGCACACATCAACCGTTCCTGCTGCAATTTCTCCATAAGGTGCAGAAATCCCGTACCTTTTGCACCGAGACGATTTTTCTTGGGAACGCGACAATCGGTGAAGTAGAGTTCGGCCGTATCCTGGCTGTGCCAGCCTATCTTTTTAATCTGCTTTCCCTTTTCAAAACCGGGGGTTCCATCCTCGACCACATAGAGATCCACGGCGGCATAGGGACTTTTCACTTCCGGATCTTTCGCAGCCACGACAACAACTCCGCAGTTTATCCCATTGCTGATGAATGTTTTCTGCCCGTTAATAATAACATCGTCTCCGTCCTCTACCGCCGTGGTCTTGATCGCAGCAAGGTCACTCCCCGTGTTCGGCTCGGTCATGGCTACGGCCGCAATGATATCGCCAGAAACGCAACCGGGGAGATACTTATGCTTTAACTCCTCGGAACCGAAGGCCGATATGTATGGTACGACAATATCACTATGCAGCGCCGTGCAGAGTCCCGAATGGTTCGTCCGCGTCATCTCTTCAGCCATGATGACTGAATAGAGAAAATCCGCTCCCAAACCGCCGTATTCCTCGGGTATGTCCATACAAAGGAAACCCTGCTCTCCTAATTTCTTCCAGGCACTCTTTGGCGTAATACCTGCTTCTTCCCATTCTTCCACATATGGAATGACTTCTTTTTCAAGGTACTTTCTCAACGTATCCCTGAAAATTCTGTGTTCTTCCGTATAGTTTATAATTTCCATCCTTTTTTCTCCTTACACTATTTATTGGAATGCCCTCTCCCCCAAAAGGACAGTCTTTTCATGGCGTCAGTTACTCTCTTTTCCCGCTTCCTCATCCTGAGTGAAAGCGGCGGTGAATATATACATTACGGTTTTCTTCACCAGCTCCATATAATCCTTTTTTTTCAGCTTCAGCATAGGGCGAAAAGACTCCTCTCCTGAAATAAAGCTGTGCATTGAATTCATTACCGTTAAAATGGAAGCCATTGAAAAGGGGCGGTTCTTCTTGTCCTCTTTCAGGCCCATGGAACGGACGATTTCTATCGTAAACTCCGGAACCCTGAAATCCATAAGCACATCATGCCGCGTCTTCGCAAAATATCGGAACATGACCATATTGGATATTTCCGGATGCTCAAAGAGATAATCCATCATCATATCGATACCGATTGCGACACGGTCTTTGAGAGGACGCCCATGTATTATCTCTTCCACTTCCATCAACTTCTCGCGCAGGTCATTGTTGATATCGATAATGACCGCTTCGTAGAGATCTTTTTTCTCCCCCCAGTGATAATGAAGCGTCGAGATGTCGATTCCCACCTCTTTTGCGAGCATTCTCATCGTGGTACCGTGAAATCCATATTCACCAAATACTCTTCGTGCAACAGCCAGGATTTTCCCCTTCATTGATTCCGGGTCTTTCCGTGCCTTTTCTAACGTACTTTCCATTGCTTTATTCCAACTTGTGATTCCATCAATCGATGGATTTATTATTAAAACTGCATGGTTAAGACTTCGTTATCTAAAATACCAGCCCTTACAGGTACTACAACTCTCTACTTTTCGGATTACAATCACTGACCGGGGGCGCCCCCGTAATCCCTGCCTTGTAGGCGGGGTCAAGAGGCGCAATTAAAAAAGGAATATATTATTCGCCTTCGGCTTCCTTACCGGGAAGCTCCGCCCTGTGGGCGGTGAGCTTCACATACAGAAGCCCGGCCGGGGGAAACCCGGCCGGGCCTTTCATTATTCTACTGGAGAACCGGTCCTAACACACCAAACATCTCAGGTAGCTGATTGAAATATTGAGGATTCTCAATACTTGTAATTTTTGCCCAGTTTTCCATTACCTCTTCCGGAGTCGGGATCTTTTTACCGTCCGAAAGTATCGCACCGGGACCCGTGACGATCGCCGAGCGGCTGAAGTATCCGAGCGCCGCATTAATGATCATGCCCGAATCCTCGCACTGCTCCGAACACATATAGAGCACGACGGGGGTTACGAAATCAGGTTTCATCTTCTCGAAGAATTCCGGCGGCAGCACGTCTTCCGTAAGACGAGAGGCTGCAACGGGTGCGAGAACATTCGTCTTGACGTTGTATTTTCCGCCTTCGAGTTTGAGCACATTGGTGAGACCGATAAGCCCCATCTTTGCCGCGGCATAGTTTGACTGCCCGAAGTTACCAAAGAGACCGGCTCCCGATGTGGTCATAACAATTCTTCCGTAACCGTTTTCCCTCATATTGGCAAAGGCAGGTCTTGTCACACAGTAGGCACCTCTCAAATGCACGGCCATAACCCCATCCCAGTTTTCCTCTTCCATCTTGGTAAAGGACTTATCCCTGAGAATGCCCGCGTTATTAATGAGTATGTCCACCTTGCCGAAGGCATCAATTGCCGTCTTTACGATGTTCTCGCCACCGGCAATTGTGGCCACATTATCATAGTTGGGAACGGCTTCGCCGCCTGCGGCCTTGATCTCCTCGACAACCTTATTTGCCGCGGAATCATCGGAACCTGTTCCATCTCTCGTACCGCCCAGATCGTTCACAACAACCTTGGCACCACGTTTCGCCAGCTCGAGTGCATGACATCTTCCCAGACCGGCACCGGAACCAGTTACAATTGCTACTCTTCCTGTAAAATCGATTGTTGACATAAATCTACCCTC
This sequence comes from Deltaproteobacteria bacterium, assembly GCA_016933215.1. Lineage (GTDB taxonomy): Bacteria > Desulfobacterota > Syntrophia > Syntrophales > UBA2210 > JAFGBH01. The sequence goes on from JAFGBH010000045.1 coordinate 11,047, forward strand.
CATTCGTGTCATAAGGGATAAAAGCTGTCAGGAAAGGGGACGAGGCTCAACTCCCGAAAAACTTCCAACAAAGATTCAGATCAAAATCCCTCAATCCTGACAGTCTATCCCGTGTTTATTCTACGCCTTGCTCGGCAGAGCCGCTTCAAATTTACCGGTGACCTTGACGTCCCCGTTTTCATCTTTTGCCGCAACTTCGCAGACAATGATGTTATTGCCGTCCTCAACACGTTTATCGGTCACCGAACCCGTTACCGTAATCGTATTGCCCGGTTTTGTCATACCGGCAAACCGTACCCCAAACTTTTTCAGATCCTTCCGGGGAATCCATCCTGTAATGGCCTGTCCCACAATACCCATGATCAGCATGCCATGAGCGATGACACCATCCTTCATACCGACGGCCTTGGCAAAGTCATCATCGGTATGGAGAGGATTGAAATCACCTGACGCCCCGGCATACATCACATGCTGAAGTTTCTGAAGAGGCCCCTTTACCAGTTCGGGCATCGCATCGCCCACATTGACGTCTTCATAGTATATTTCTTGCGCCATAGTAATCCTCCTATTTCCTCTCAACGAGCAGTGAGCGGGCTTTTGCCACCTTTTCACCCCTCTGATTGGTGTACAACACCTCCATGGTAACCATGTCCATCTTGGAGCCGGATTTGCTCGTCTTCTCCTCCATCTTGGTTACTTTTGGAGTGCCCGTGATAACATCTCCCGGATAGATCGACTGATAGTACTCATATTCCTCTTCTCCGTGGAGTACCATCATGAAGTTAATCTTGAGATCGTTGATCACGGCCGGCATTTTGTCGGCCCACATCATGGGCACGGTCAGAAATGTGAGGGAAGCAGGGGTATCCTTATAGCCCTCTGCAACAGCTGCATCCTTATCCAGATAAATAGGATTCGGATCTCCTATCGCCTTCGCGAGTTCCCTTATTTTCCCCCGTTCCACTTCCCAGGTAATCGGCGAATATTCCGTACCGACCTTTGATAAATCAGCCATACGTCACCTCCTTATTTAAGGACTGCACTTTGCGCTATGCGTCATGTTTTCCGATAATGGCCACACTGCACACGTTCATGAAGGGAAATCCCCCCAGATTGTGTGTCAGACCAAACTTCGGATCCTTGAGCTGTCTGTCTCCTGCCCTGCCGTGCAGCTGAAGATACATCTCATAGAGCATGCGAAGTCCCGATGCACCGATCGGATGGCCGAAGCATTTCAGTCCTCCGTCCACCTGACAGGGGACACCACCGTCAAGATCATAGAATCCGTCCATAATATCCTTGGGTGCCTGACCCCTCTCGGATATATGCAGGTCCTCCATCGTAACGAGTTCCGTAATGGAGAAACAGTCATGGACCTCCATCATGCTTATCTCTTCTCTCGGATTTGTTATCCCCGCTTCTTCGTATGCCGCAGTGCTCGCCTTTGATGTCGTCACGAAATGAGCGCCATCCCACTTATAGGCAAACTCCGTCCCGTTAGAGAGCGAAAGCTGCAGTGCCTTGACCGAAACGAGATCCTTCTTGCCGAGAGACTTGGCAATTTCCGGCGTCGTCACTATGGCACAGGCAGAACCGTCACTCACTCCGCAGCAGTCAAATAATCCCAGCGGATAGGCAATCTGGGGAGCATTCAGGACCTGTTCCTCGGTCACGGCCCTTCTCAGATGCGCCTTCGGGTTCAGAACACCATTCGCGTGGCTCTTCATCGATACATGCGCCATTGCCCTCTTGACGTCATTGATATCGAGGCCGTATTTTGCCGCATATCCGGTCGCCAGCATGGCAAATCCCCCCGGTGCCGTCATGTTAGCCATCCAGAGTTGATTCAGCATACCCATGGCGGAGCTGAACTCAGGAAGACCTCCGTAACCGATGTCCTTCAATTTTTCCACACCGATTGCCAGCGCTATATCACAGGCACCGGAGGCTACCGCATACACCGCGCCTCTGAATGCTTCAGTACCGCTTGCACAGTAGTTCTCCACACGAGTCACCGATATGTTCGGAAGACGCAGTGCCATCGATGCCGGGAGTGCACTTTTCCCTATATTGACCTCATCGAAGCACGAACCGAGCCATGCGGCCTGTATTTCGTTTTTCTCAATTCCTGCATCGGCAAGACATTCCTGGAATGCTTCAACCATCAGATCTTCCGCACCGTCATTCCATCTTTCGCCGAATCTGGTGCATCCCATTCCGATTATTGCGACTTTATCTCTTATTCCTGTTGCCATTACGCATCACCTCCTTCTACCTGTGGTACGGCTTTCCAGAAATACCCCGTAAATCCGCGCATTTCATCGAAATACCTCTTTCTGAACGACATCTTCGTCTTCATACCCACTTTTACCTGATTCAGTTCGCAGTCGGTGAAATCGAGCATGGTTCTTCCGCCGCCGTCGTACCCTATCAAACCATACACCGCGGGCGGATCAACAGACGCCGAAAGCATATCCCCCGTAAACATCAGGATGGTAGCCTCTTTGTCCGCAAACTCATATTCATCGAATTCATTGATGGCGCAACAATCCGGATTGACACAGATCGGCATGGCCGGATACTGCGGGGTTCCGCACTTTTTGCACTTTACGCCTACCAAACTGAGCAGCATCTTTCTTTTTCTCCACAGAACAGTCAAGGAGGTGTTCGGATTCGCCTCACCCCTGATTCCGAGGTCAGCTGCGATGAGGTTTCTGAACTTGGAAAACTTCTGATAACTCGCCAGTTCCACTCTTTTTGCAAGAGATCCCTTTATTCCGATTGGACCATTGAAATCCTTAATCTTGTCGGTCACCTCAAAGGCCATGACATCACATCCCTGACCGAAGCTCGCCAGGAGAAGTTTATCGCCAGGTTTCGCCTCCTCCAGTGCCGCCACAAACATCACAAAGGGATGAGCGGTACCGGTATCGCCGCATACGGCATGCATATTGTTCTGCGCTTTTTCCTTATCGATACCGAGTTTCTTGGCAATGCCCTTATGGGTGCCGCCGAAATAACAGGGATATATTACTTTATCGAACTCCTCTATCTTCATCCCTGTCTTCGTCAGAAATCCTGCTATCGCCTCGGGTATTATCTTGCCGTAGCCGATATCCCGCTGCCATCTCTCTTCCCAGCCATAATCGAATTCCTTGCCGGAACCTTTGTAATGGTCGATAAAGTCACAGCTCACGGAATAACTGCCCTTGAATTCCGCTATGACATCATCTTTTCCAAACAACAAAGCCGCCGCCCCGTCACCGAAAAACATCTCAAACATGGTGGCCATCTTTGTTCTTCTCTGTTCGGATGCAACCACGAGGACACTGTCTTTCTTACCTGCTTCGATAGACTCCAGTGCCGAGATTGCTGCTGTTGTACCGGCTTTCATGCACGCGCTAAAGTCCGCGTTTGAAACACCCGCTTCCTTCATATTAAGCGCTGTCGCAACGATTCCTGCATTGAGCCTGTCGGCAAAGGGAAGCGTCGTGGAGGCAAGATAAAGACTGTCCAAAGCCTTTCTGTCTTTGCCGGTCATACAGTCATAGGCCGCAGCTACCGCCATACTGACGGCGTCTTCGTCCCAGTTGGCCACCGATTTTTCCCCGCCGGCAACTGCCATAATGACGGGAAAATACCAGGCCATGTTCTGGACAACGGTCATCCTGCTGAGCCTGTAGCGAGGGATATACCCCCCGTAGGATGTAATACCTACCATACTAAATCCTCCTTTCTTTTATGTTGCTTTTTTTTAAGCAAAAAACACCTTCATATCCTTACGCAATCCAACCCCACCTCAATCTCAAAAGCGAGATCGAATTGCTCATTATATGCAAAATACTTTACGTACAAGATGGCCACCTCATCGATGGCTATTTAGATGCTATAACGAAAGATATGAAATGGAATCCCCCCCTGGAAATTACCATCTCTTGTTTCCATGCTATGATTCCATCAAACGATGGAAACATAATTACAAAAAAAATTAAAGTCAAGAAAAAAATATGCCATGGATAAACTTTTTTTAAACCGCTATAAAAAGGGGCACGCGCCGCCTTTTTTTTGCTTAGAAATTACCGTGCAATTTCCTTGAATTCCCTTGCGAATCTCGAAATGAGCATGTACATTTTCTGTCAGAAAACATTGGACGTATAGATCGTACATGAATAAACCATCATATCTGAAACTCTACGATGAAGGAAAGCTCGACGAGAGAATCGAGCAGGCGCTTGAGCTCATGGAGGAATGCCGCCTCTGTCCCCGCAAGTGTGGTGTGAACCGGCTTGCTGACGAACGGGGGTATTGCAAAACGGGAAGAAAGGCGCTGATAGCAAGCTACAATGCCCACTTTGGTGAGGAGGCGCCCCTGGTGGGCAGTTCCGGTTCGGGCACCATCTTTTTCAGTTCCTGCAATCTCCTCTGCTCTTTCTGCCAGAACTATGAAATCAGCCACTTTGCCGAGGGGGTTGAGGTTGAGCCGGAACAGCTTGCGGCGATCATGCTTCGTCTGCAAAAAAGCGGCTGTCACAATATCAACGTTGTTACACCAACTCATATTGTTCCCCAGATACTGGAGGGACTTAAAATAGCCGTGGAAAACGGCCTCGATTTACCCTTGGTCTATAACACCGGCGGGTATGACAGTGTCGAAACCCTGAAGATACTGGACGGCATCGTTGATATTTATATGCCCGATTTCAAATTCTGGGACAAGACGTGGTCAGAGAGGTTCTGCGAGGCACCCGATTACCGTGAAAGGACACAAGAGGCCGTGAGAGAAATGCACCGCCAGGTGGGAGATCTCGAGACGGACGAAAAAGGAATCGCCGCAAAAGGGCTCCTTGTCCGCCACCTTGTTATGCCCAATGACGTGGCAAACACGGAAGAGGTCATGAAATTTCTCGCGAACCAGATATCACGGAACACTTACGTGAATATAATGGACCAGTACAGGCCCTGCTACAGGGGCAAGGATGACGAGACGATCAATCGCCCTATCACCCAATCGGAATTTCAAACTGCCCTCGATTGTGCAAAGAAAGCAGGACTCAAAAGACTGGACAACAGGGTGCGCTTCCCCCGGCATTTCCTGTCACGGTAAGGATACCCAGCGGCAGGCTCCAGAAATTCATGCATCGAAATCACACCGAATGAACTCTGCCGAATCACCGGCGCCGAGTGGGTCGATGTCTGCAAGTAAAGTTTGGTAGTTTTAGTAGTTATAGATCATGAATACCGCCGCAGGTCTTCATGAAATCATCAATGGGCCGCTTACCCCCTATCCCCACGTATAAACTGCTCTATACGATTCGATGCATACCGGACATCTTCACCAAAGATCTCTTCCTTTTTATTGAGTTTGTTATTGACCCGATACTTCACCTTTTCTTCCGCAAAACCAAAGGGAACGGCATCAACTACCGTTGAAAATACATTGTTCAGGTGCCCGATTGTTTCACTCTTTCTATCCTCCACCTTTTGAAGGGTTCCATAATTATCCTCCTCCTGCTCGTTGAACCCGAAATCATCGATAATTAATACACGGCGGAGTTTTCGCAGCTTCAGATCAGACTTGAGGGTTTTCCAGAATTGTATGTCAGACTTGTGGCATCCCAAATCAGCAGAATTTGCGACGACATACAAATTCTCCCCGACATCCGAAGGAATATTGTTAAGGGGCGATGCTTTTATTCCTAATCCATCACAATGCCTTATAATAGAGCCTGTGGCTTCGGCATAATGATCGGTAGCAATAACAGTCAATATTTCCCGGTGATTCTGTATTGTTTCGAGAATCCGCCCCCAGCGCGGATCAATACTGGAATGTTCCAGATAGCTGTCGACAAAAGAGGAGACGGCCTCTGCAAGCCGGGATTCCGAAATGTTACCCGATGTAAGTTCGCGAAGTCTCTCTTTCATTATTTCTTTATAGCCTGCATCGGTTGTACTCCCCTTCATCCAGGTGGGTATCACAATCGATTCCCAGAATACGTCCGGACCGCTTACTCCCATATCAGTCAGACCGCACTCCTGCAGCGCTTCCATTAAATTGTCGGAACGCCCGAACAGGACGGCGCCAAGGCTGAGAGTTCCCGAGTAATCAAAAATGATGAGTTTCTCGTACGGCATAGTGACGTAATCCTTAGCTACCCCTTTGCGGATCGGATTATATCAACCAGTTCGACGGAAGCAATGAAGGGATCGGGAGCGGAACAGATGGCTGAACCCACGGCAATGGAATCTGCGCCCGCCATAACTGCATCCTTCGCGTTGGAGGCGTTGAGACCGCCAATTGCGACCAGAGGATGCCGCGAATATGCCCTGATTTTAGACAGTCCTTCCAGGCCCCAGCTGCCCTTTGTGTCTGTTTTTGTCGGAGTTTCAAAAATGGGACTGACGCCGAGATAATCTGCATCAAGCTTTTCCGCTGCCTCCACATCTTCCCATGTTTCAACCGAAAGTCCGACAATAGACCGGGGTCCCATTAATTTCCTTGCCATGGAGTATGGCATATCACTCTGACCGACATGAACTCCATCGGCTTCGACCGCAAGAGCTACATCGATCCGGTCATTAATAATCAGCGGTATTTTATATGGGGTTAGTATCTCTTTTATTCTCCGCGCTTCTTCGATGAAATCACGGGTGGCAATATTCTTTTCGCGCAGTTGGACACAGGCAGCACCGGCCTTTGCCGCCTGAAGAACCACCTCTTCCAGGGAAAGCCTTCCGCACAAATCGCGGTCTGTCACAAGGTATAATCCATGCATTTATTCGTCCTTTACATTGAAGCTCCCCGCAACTTGTTGCGGGGAATCTCCGATTGTTAAGGAAAATGTTTGTTTTTTATTCGCTCGCTAACCCCGCCGCAAGCAGCGGGGAATGCGCTCGCTGTTCAATTCAAACGGTCCATATTTTCCCTTGATAACTGATACAGCGTATCAAGAAAATTCATCTGCATACTTCCCGTACCGTGGGAAATCTCCGCTGCTATCTCTCCCGTAATACCCATGACCGCCATCGCATGGGACGCGGCAACCTGATAGTGATCATTGACCGCGGCAAAGGCGCCGCATAAGGCTGTAGCCGTACAGCCGAGACCGGTAACTCTGGCCATTAGGGAATGACCATTTTTTACCTTTATACTATCATCACCACCAATAATATAGTCTATCTCCCCGCTTATACAAATAACGCTTCCGGTCGTGCTAAACAACTGCTGTGCGTTATCAACTGCCGCTTCGGACAAATCTACGCTCTCCACACCTTTTGTCTTTGCATCTCCACGACTTATCGCCATAATTTCTGAGGCATTGCCTCGAATAATCGTCGGCGGAACGGCTTTAATGAGGTCACGGACGGTTCGAGTGCGATATCCCGTCGCTCCTGCACCGACAGGATCAAGAATGATCGGAATGTTCCGCTCTTTCGCCTTTTGGGCCGCTCGAAACATTGATTCTATCCAGGGATCACTCAATGTCCCGATATTTATTACCAGTGCATCGGCAATATTCACTATGTCATCCATTTCCTGCCAGGCATGCGCCATGATCGGGGATGCCCCAAGGGCCAATAAGGCATTCGCCGTTGTGTTCATCACAACATAATTCGTAATGCTGTGAACAAGCGGCGATGTTTCTCTGATCCTTGTAACGTCTTTCCAGATACTGTATGGCGTAATTGTCATTTCTTCACCTCGAAGAGAATTGTTTTTACATCCACGGGCTTTTCAATAAGGCCATAGGTATGGGAAAAATCGGCAAACTTCTGCCATCGCTTCGAATCATGACGCTGATTCCCTGCATAGAGGGGAAGCGTTATTTTGAAGGCCTTCGTCTCCATTTCCCGGGGTGCCTCGGGAACGGCAGTGAAGTACTTTTCGAGCGCACTCTCGGGGTTTTCCCTCGTCATCTTTATGGCGCGGTCCAGAGCGGTGACAAAACCCCTGATCGCCTCCGGTTTTTCCTTGAGCACCTTTGCCCCGGTGATAAAAACGAGTTCATCGTAATCGGGAATCCCCCACTCAATGAGCTCGAAATACCCGGCCTTATAGCCCTTTTCCTCCAGCTCCACGGTCTCATAATTTTTGTAGGGTCCCATGATGGCGTCCACCCTATTCGCCACCAGTGACTGCACAATGGAAAACCCGACATTTATAGGCTCGTATTTCTTAATCCCGTTTTTCTTCGCGAATGCCTCCAGCAGTATATCCATCATACCCGGCACCGTATAGCCCACGGTCTTCCCCTCGAGATCAGCCGGCTTTTCGATCCCCCTCCCTTCAAGAAAGAGGAGCACACTTAAGGGATGTTCCACCAGCCTTCCCACAACGGTGATTTCAAGTCCTTCAGAGGCCCCCATGATGACCTGCGGTGCATAGGAGATCGCCAGATCCACGTTATTCGATGCGGCAAGCTTCAGCGCATCGGTGGTCGCCGACGGGCTTAGGATTTCAACCTCCAGTCCCTCGCCGGCAAAAAGCCCCTCCTCGACCGCCACATAGAGGGGAAGATGATCGACATTCGGAAACCAGTCGAGCATGACGGTCAGCTTATCGACAGCCTGAAGGGGAGCGGCGCTGAGAACAAAAATTGAAACACAAATTGCAACAATCCATTTTTTAAAATATGTTTTCATTGTAACAAAACTCCTTCTTATCTATTCCAGTCAATGAATTTCCTTTCCATAAAACCGACAAACACCCACATCGTAAGGCCCATGACCGAGAGCCACAGGATGGCGGCAAATACCATGTCCACGTTCAGTCTGGCATTCGCCTGAATCATAAGGTACCCGAGTCCTCGCTGGGCGCCGACCCACTCGCCGATAACGGCACCAATCGTTGCCACGGTGACCCCCACTTTCAGACCCGAAAAGAAAAAGGGAAGCGCCCAGGGCCAGTAAAGAAGGCGCATCGTGTCCCAGAATCCGGCACCCATCAGGCGAAAGAGCATCACATATTCGGTACCGCAGTTTTTGTATCCTTCGAGGAGACTGACGGTTATGGGGAAAAAAATAATGACAGCCGCCATCAGGACCTTGCTTGCAATGCCATACCCGAGCCAGATGACCAGAAGCGGAGCCAATGCAAATACCGGTATTGCCTGCGACACCACCAGAAAGGGTGAAAAAGCCTGTTCGATTGAGGGATGAGAAAACATGACCGTCGCGAGCGGGAGGGCAATAATAAGGGCCAGGAATATCCCGAGAACAATCTCGAGGGCCGTCACCGCGGCATGGGGAAGCAGTATGTCAAACTGAAAGATGGCCACCCCAAGTATCTGCGTTGGTGCCGGCAGTATAAAATCCGGTACGGCGAGGCCCCTGCACGCGAGCTCCCAGATCGATAGAATCGCCAGTATAATTGTGAGAGATATAATATTGGATCGCGTCATGTTATAACTCCCCCTGGAGCTCATCAAGGACATGCTCTTTTATTTCGAGAAGGCCCTGTTCACTTCCCTTTCTCGGCTTCGATGAATCGAGTGCAATACGCTCACGAACATCCATCGGAAAGGGTGTGAGAACCAGGACTTCATCGGCCAGCAAAAGGGCCTCTTCCACGTCGTGGGTGATCATCAGGATCGTCTTTTCAAACTCGCTCTGAAGGAGGAGAAGATGAGACTGCAGGCTCTTTCTCGTTATGGCATCAAGCGCCGAAAGGGGTTCATCGAGGAGAACCAGTTCGTGTTCAAACATGAGGGTACGAACGAGAGCACACCGTTGTCGCATTCCCCCCGACACCTTCCGGGGAGGATAATGCTCGAATCCCTGAAGGCCAAGACGATGAAAGAGATACAGTGCCTTTTCCCGGGATCCCTCGTTTCTTCTCGAAATTCGTGTCGGAAGGAGGGCATTATCCAGAAGCGAGAGCCATGGTAAAAGGAGATCCTTCTGCTGCATATAGGCGGCCTTCTTCCCAAGATGACATACCGTTTCCCCAAGCCAGGAAATTTCACCATTATCTTTGGCGACAACCCCGGTGAGAACATCAAATAATGTGCTCTTGCCGCAGCCTGAAGGCCCTACGAGGGCGGTAAATCCGCCCCTCGGCACGGTAAGGCTGAAACCATCGAAGACCGTAAGATCGCCGAATCTCTTTCTCAAGTCTGATACTTCAAGCACCAAATACTCCTCGGGTTCACGAAAAGTGAGCCCGTCCCGCATTCCTCAATGTATTATTTCTCACTCTTACGCAAAAGGTAGGCGAAATGATTCGTCGGGCCATGTCCTCCCCCTATGCGAAATGAAAACCTGATGGCCGTGGTGATATAGTCCTTCGCCCGTTTCACCGCATCATAGACGGTCATCTCCTGGGCAAGTCCTGTCGCAATCGCCGCCGAGATGGTGCATCCCGTCCCGTGGGTATCTTTCGTCTCAATCCTCTCGGAGACGAATTCGTAAAAATCCTTCCCATCAAAGAGTATATCGAGGGCGTCACCACCCATATGCCCGCCCTTTACAAAGACGTTTTTAGCGCCCTTGTCGTGAATGATCACAGCCGCTTTCTTCATATCACCGACGCTCTCTATCGTGATTCCCGCAAGTTCTTCGGCCTCTGGTGTGTTCGGCGTGATCACAAAGGCGCAGGGGAGTAGCTCTTTAATGAGGGTCTCTTTCGCCTCGTTCCTGATAAGCTGTGCGCCCCCTTTCGCCACCATCACGGGATCGACGACAAGTTTTTCAACACCGTAGTTCTGAATCTTTTTTACTACCGCTTTGATTACCTCGGAGTTTGCCAGCATCCCCGTCTTGGCCGCATCGATTCCGATATCCTCCGCCACGGAATCGAACTGCTTTTCCACGAAGTCGATGGGGATCTCGTGTATACCCTGGACTCCCAGGGTGTTCTGAGCCGTGAGCGCCGTTATTACGCTCATTCCGAATCCGCCCAGGACGGTAATTGTCTTCAAATCAGCCTGTATCCCCGCCCCGCCGCCGGAATCGGATCCGGCTATGGTTAAAACTCTCTTCACCTCCATTTCTTAACTTACCTCCCTGTAGAACCTCACAACGAGAAGATATCCCGTCTCAACTGATATTGTTCCCCGCTTTTCGGCCAATCTGTTACTGATTCCATAGGGAGTCCCGATCTCCATCTCCCCGTCGGTGAGGGGATAGTCAAAACCCTCGAGGTTTATACCCGAAACTGACGAAGAGAGGGGGAAGAGGGAAACCGTGTCCCCCACATTTCCATGAATCGTTGCGGTATCGGCCACGACAAAAAGCTCACTCGTCTCATCAACAATTTTCGTTTTCACATCCTTTTCCGCCGCCATGACGAGAAGAAATATATTCGCCAGTGCGTGATCTATTCTTCCTCCCAGGGCACCCAGTATAATTATCTCATCGGGTTTCATCTTGAAGGCATATTCCAGCGCAAGCCAGGTATCGGTCTCATCTTTTCTCTTGGGAAATCTGACCACTTCGCTGCCCCTTTCCTTAAAATACCTGAGAATATCCTTTTCCGCCGAGTCCATATCCCCTATGATAACAGCGGGAATAATGTCATGGGCAAGAAGCTGCCTGGAAGCACCGTCGGCACAGATGATTACGGGATCATGTGCCTCGTTGAGCCTCTCCTTGAGAAATTTATGGTCTTCGATGATACCGCCGGAAACAATAAAAACTTTCTTTTTCATCTGATTTCCCCATTTCCCCGATCCAGATAAAACGGAAATCGTTCTTCGCAAAACGTAAATCGTTATTCGTAAAAAGGATTTCGATATCCGGTTTTCAGTTTCCGTTATTCGCTTTCCGGTTTCCGATTTACGTTCTTCGAATTTCGAATTCCGAATTCCGAGACTGACAAAAAAAGGCCTACCCGCTTCCGGATAGGCCCTCAAAGAATATCTCTTATAATCCCTACGCTGGCATTACCCAGATCAGGTTCAAAGGGTATTATCTCAGCCCTGAAGGCACCCCGGAATCTCTATTTCAATTGTGGTCTATAATGCTACTTCAACTTCGCCCAACAATCAAGCATAATCTATGGGATTCCAAAAACATCCATGGCATTTTTGGAAGTAATTCTGCAAACCTCCTCAAAGGGAACCCCTTTTATATCGGCAACCTTTCGTGCCGTGAGAACCACGTTTGCCGGTTCGTTTCGCTTTCCCCTCTTGGGATCAGGCGTGAGAAAGGGACAATCGGTCTCGACCAGCAGTTTATTAAGCGGTACCTTTCTCACCACATCTCTCAGTACGGAGGAGTTTTTGTATGTCACCGTACCGGGGACGGAAATATAGTATCCCCAGTCGAGGCACTGTTTTGCCATTGCATAGTCGCCGGAAAAACAGTGAATGATCCCCCTCTGATTCCCGTTCCAGGGCTCGAGGATCTCCATGATCTCCTTATGGGCCTCTCTGTCATGGATGATAACGGGAAGGTCAAGTTCGTGGGCGAGCTCGAGCTGCTCTTTGAATCGGCGTATCTGAATGTCCCGGGGCGAGAGATTTCTGAAAAAATCGAGTCCGATCTCGCCGTAGGCCACCACCTTTTCGTGCTTCGCCAGTTCTCTTAAGACATCATAGGTCTCATCATCAATCGCCTTGGCAAAGTGGGGATGTATACCCACCGAGGCAAAAACCATCTCATAGCTCTCAGCCACCGAGACCGCCCGCCTGCAGTCATCCAGCTCAATTCCGACGGTCACGATATAGTCGATCCCGTTTTTCCTGGCACGATCGATAACATCATCCCTGTCTTTGTTGAAATCTTTCAGTTCGATATGTGCATGCGAATCTACAAGCATTTACTACTCCCTTTACACACCCCTTCTACTCTCTTAGTCGCGGATCGAGGGAGTCGCGTATTCCCTCACCGAGCAGATTATAGCCGAGAACGGTGATCAGTATGGCGAGGCCGGGATAGAGGGAAAGCCACCAGGCGATATCGATATTATCCTTACCCGCCGTAAGAATATTACCCCAGCTCGGTGTCGGAGGCTGGACTCCGATGCCGAGGAAACTGAGGGCCGATTCCGTCAGAATCGCCCCTGCCACACCGAGTGTTGCCGCCACAAGAACAGAGGCCATTGCATTGGGGAGTATGTGACGGAAGATAATCCTGAAATCGCTGGCACCGATACCTCTTGCTGCCTGAACAAAATCACGCTCCTTGAGCGATATAAAATCAGCGCGTACAAGACGCGTGATCCCCATCCAGCCCGTCAATCCAATGACAATCATTATATTCCAGATCGAGGGCTCCAGAATCGCGATAACCGCGAGAATCAGAAAGAATGATGGAAAACAGAGCATGATATCGACAAACCTCATGATAACGGCATCAACCCACCTCCCATAATAACCCGCGATTGCACCGAGAATGGCGCCGACAAAAATCGCGATGCCCGTTGCCACAAAGCCGACCTTGAGCGATATCCCGGCCCCCCAGATCATCCTGCTCATAACATCACGCCCCAGCTGATCGGTGCCGAAAAGATGGTCCTCTGAAGGCGACGACAAAACATTCGTAAGATCGATCTCATTCGGATCATAGGGTGAAATGAAGGGAGAAAGAAAGGACACAACAAAGAGAAGAATGACCACAACGGCACCGGCAACAGCCATCTTGTTCTTTAAAAATCTGTACCAGAAATCGCTCTTCATGTTGAAACTCTCTGCAACAGGTCAATATGCCCCAAAACTTATGTCTTCTGTTTTTAATCCCTATCCCTCGAATCCTTATATTCCCATCACGAAACCCGTATCCTCGGATCGGCCACGGCATAGGAAACATCGGCAATCAAATTTCCGAGGAGCGTCAGGACCGCCCCGATAAAGAGTATTCCCATCACGACGGGATAATCCCTCGACATGACGGCCATATAGAAAAGCTGCCCCATACCGGGGATGGCAAAGATGGTCTCGAAAATCACACTTCCCCCGATGAGCCCCGGAATGGAAAGACCGAGAATCGTTATAACAGGAAGGAGGGCATTTCTCAGTGCGTGCTTATAGATGACAACCCGTTCACTCAGTCCCTTTGCCCTGGCGGTCGTAATATAGTCCTGCCTGATTACCTCGAGCATATTCGACCGCATATAACGGGAAAGCCCGGCAAGTCCTCCGAAGGCCGAAAGGACAACCGGCAGCAGCAGGTGTTTCATCAGATCGACAAAGGCCCCCCATGCCGTAAAATATTCATAATTCAGGGACCGTATGCCCGAGATGGGAAGCCACCCGAGGTTCACCCCGAAGAGAATCATAAGGAGAAGCGCCAGCCAGAAGGTCGGAACGGCAAAGCCGATAAAAACAATGACCGCTGTCACCTTATCAAAAAGTGAATCCCGGTGAACGGCTGAGAGAACCCCAATCGGGATCGCGACGAGGATAATGAAAATCATCGAAAGGACGTTTATGGTAATCGTAATGGGGATTCTTTCGGCTATCTTGTCCGTGACGGGCCGGTGGTCGGTGGAAAAGGACTTCCCCAGATCGAGAACTGCGAGCTTTTTGACCCAGAGAAAATACTGTTCATGGAGTGGTTTATCAAGATCATACATGGCCCGGAGGCGTTCTTTCGCCTCCAGAGACACCTGAGGGTTCATTTCTGTCTGCAGATCAGTTGGGGAACCAGGTGCGAGATGAATAACGGCGAAACAGATAATTGTAATCCCTATGAGAAGGGGGATCATCATCAATAATCTTTTGAGGACATATTTAATCACGTCCCGATCCTTCCAAGACCTGTTTCGACTGAAATAATATCAGACGAGACCTTCTAAGAGATTCATTTTTTCAATATTTTCCAACGTACGCCAGAGGGTTTCCTCGGTATGCGGCTCAAGCGTTATTATGAGAGATTTGCTATTTTTTTTCAAACGCTCAAAGAACTCGAAAAAGGGAAACGTCCCCTCACCCACGGCAACGTGTTCGTCTTTGAAACCCCTGTTGTCATGGAGATGAACCTGCCCTATAGAAGACCCCAGTTCATCCATCCATGAATCGAGGGGTGCCTCGGAAAAGGCGTTAAAGTGCCCCGTATCGAAACAGAACGAGATTCGGGGAGAATCCTCAAAGGTATCAAGAAGCCGCTTCAGATAAAGGGGGTCTGCTTCATAGACATTTTCTATGGCGATCATGGTATCCGTCTCCCCGGCGATGGTGAGAAAATGCCTCCACGTCTCCCGGCTGTTTTCAAGCCACTCGTCCTCTTTCGATACATAGTATCGTTCATCGAACGAGGCGTGGCAGACAACCGATTTCGGACCAAAGAGGGGCACGAGATCGAAGACCTGTTTCAGACGTTCTATCGTTACCTCCCGCACCTTTCTGTCCAGTGCGCCGGGCCTGAGATCAAAAAAGGGGGCATGAAAGGTAACAGACAATCCTTGATCTTTGATACGCTTTGCCGTATCAGTAAAATCAGATCTTTTGTAGCGATCAAGGACAAAACAATCGAAGCCGATCTCCGGATTGATATTCTCTTTAACTATTAGGGGAAGATAGGTATCGACGAGCATCTGATAGGGCATATTGACGTGAACTGCATTCAGGATATCTTGTACCGACAAATTTCACCTCGATAAATTGTAATTGAAGCTCCCCGCAATCCCGTAGAAGCGGGATCTCCGCTTTTGCTCCGACAGTTGCGGGGAATCTCCGACTGTTAAGATAAATGTTATTTTTTATTCGCTCGCTAACCCCCCTGCAAGCAACGGGGAATGCGCTCGCTGTTCAGTTCAATCTCAATTTCTTTCGGCACACCTCTATCACAATGGCTTTATTTTAACAACACTATGACTGAATTTATACCGTTATGAAATCGTGAACGATTCTTCTTGACAAGGTATCTATGGATGGTATAGAAAAATTGCATTGTACGAAAGGTGTTTCTTCGTGATGGGCAAAAGCATGAATACAGACTTTTACTTTAGCTACTATTATTTCGGCGGATCGGTGTGCTCATTGCTTATGAGTAGCTAAGATACAAACATAGAAAAACTAAAGCCATGGGTAGATCGAAAGATTTACACCGTGGCTTTTTTGTAGATAGCCATGGTGGATAGACATTTACCATGGCTTTTTTATTTTAAGGAGGAGCCCCTATGATTATCGTCATGAAAAAAATTGCAACGGAAGAGCAGATCGAAAAAGTTATCGGATGGATAGAATCCGTCGGGTATTACGCACATGTATCGCGGGGAACGGAGCGGTCCATTATCGGCGCCGTTGGCGATCAGCGGGGGAAGGAACATCTGAAATTTGTTGAATCACTTCCCGGTGTAGAAAAAACCATACCGATCCTCAAGCCCTATAAACTGGCCAGCAGGGAGGCAAAAGAGGGAAACACGGTTATCCGGGTAGGAAATCTCGAAATTGGAGGAGGAGATTTTATCGTCATGGCCGGCCCCTGCTCCATCGAAAGTGATGAACAAATGATGGAAAGCGCCTTTATCATAAAAAAAGGCGGCGGCGATATATTACGGGGAGGCGCATTTAAGCCGAGAACGTCACCCTACAGTTTCCAGGGCATGGAGGAGGAAGGGCTGAAGCTTCTGAAAAGAGCCCGCGAAAGAACGGCATTACCCGTCATTACCGAAGTCGTTAATACCACCGATGTCGACCTTATTGCAGAATATACCGACATTCTCCAGATTGGTGCGAGGAACATCCAAAATTTCGCACTCCTGAAAAAAGTCGGCAAAGCAAAGAAGCCGGTACTGATAAAACGAGGAATGATGACGACCATTGAAGAGCTTCTCATGTCGGCCGAATATGTTCTTTCTTCCGGTAATGACGAGGTCATACTCTGCGAGCGGGGTATACGTACCTTTGAAACGGCCACACGCAATACCCTCGATATCAGTGCCGTCCCGGTCCTGAAGGAACTGACCCATCTGCCGGTAATCATCGACCCGAGTCATGCCGCCGGCAAATGGAAGTATGTCTTGCCATTGACAAAATGTGCACTGGCAGTGGGCGCCGACGGCGTCATGGTTGAAGTACATCCGGAGCCGGAAAAGGCCTTTTCGGACGGAAAACAGTCTCTCAAACCGGAAAAGTTCTACCAGCTTATGGATGAAATAAGGTTCATGGAAAAAAACCTGAGAAAAGAAACGGCGGTGCAATGATGAAGAAAATCACGCTAACCCTGGAAAGACATTCAACTTGTTCCTGCGTCATTCATATTGGTTACAACGTCCTCGATCGTATAGGCCTTCTCATTACCAATACAGCGCCTGCGCATCACTATGTCATAATCTGCGATTCAAACGTGCTCCCCCTTTGTGGCGAAAAGCTCGCCGACATCCTGAGAAAAATGAAACAGAGGACCGACGTGATAACATTTCCCGCGGGAGAATCGTCCAAGAATATCGACACGGCCATCGCCCTTATCTCAAGGCTGATCGACCTCGGCGTGGACAGAAGTTCGGTACTTATAGCACTTGGCGGGGGCGTCACCGGAGACATGGTCTCTTTTATTGCCTCCATATATATGAGGTCCGTTCCTTACGTCCATGTTCCCACCACACTTATGGCCCAGGTTGACAGCAGTATCGGCGGCAAGACGGGTATCGACCTCTCGTTCGGCAAGAATCTTCTGGGCACATTCTACCAGCCCCGGGGAACGTTTATCGATCTTCAACTGCTTGAAACGCTGCCCAAAAGCGAACTCATCAACGGCATGGCAGAGGTGGTAAAATACGGTATCATCGATGATATCGAACTCTTCGGTATCCTTGAGAAAAACATCGAGGGTATCCAAAAGAGGAACAAAAAACTTATGGAAACCATCGTTGGTAAATCATGCGGGATCAAGAAGGAAATCGTCGAGATAGACGAAACAGATATCGGTATCAGACGCATTCTCAATTTCGGCCACACCATAGGGCATGCAATCGAGGCGGCATCATCCTACACCATTTCCCATGGGAATGCTGTAAGTGCGGGCATGATAGGATCGGCACGAATCTCGGAAAAGTCGGGATACCTGTCATCTGCAGAGCGCAAAAGGATAGAAAAACTGATAGGGGCCCTGGGACTTTCCGGTTCCATACCGGATTCGCTCGACATCGAAGATATCCTGTCACGGTTGAAAAACGATAAGAAGAAAGAGGGGGATTCGATAAACTTCGTCCTCCTCAAAAAACTGGGAGTTCCCTTCATTAACGGGTCCGTTAATGAGGATTTGATGAAAGAAACGATCGAGGGATTGCAACCATGACACACCCATTATTAGACGATTTACGAAAAGAGATAGAGAAAAAGGATCGCGCCCTCGTGAAGGTATTAAACGAAAGGGCACGATTATCAATCGAGATAGGAAAGCTGAAGGAGAAAGAGGGCCTTCCCGTCTACGATCCCGCACGGGAGAGCGTGATCTACCGCCGTCTTTCTGAAATCAATGAGGGACCCCTTCCAAATAACGCGCTGAACGATATTTTCAGGGAAATACTATCCCAGTCCCGATCTCTCCAGGCCCCCGTATCAGTTGCATTTCTCGGACCGGAGGCATCGTTTACCCATCTGGCGGCGCAATCACATTTCGGTACGAGCACCCAATTTGTTTCCCAGCATACCATATTTGACGTCTTCGATCAGGTCGAACGGGAAAGGGTCGCCTGGGGAGTGGTTCCGGTTGAGAACTCTCTCGAGGGTACGGTCAACCTGACCCTAGACCGTCTTTCATTGACACCCCTTAATATCAGGGCTGAGATATTTCTACCCATTTATCATTGTCTGATGTCAACAGGGACCGATGTGGATGCCCTGAAGCGGATCTATTCCCACCCCCAGGCCCTCGCCCAGTGTCAGGGCTGGCTCAGGAAAAATCTGCCCAACTGTTCGATTCATGCCACGGAAAGCACGGCACGTGCCGCTCAAATGGCCCTGGAAGATAAAAAGAGCGCCTCCATAGGAAGCAAAAAGGCCGCGTCGCTCTATGGCCTCACGATCATCTCCGAATTCATCGGAGATCACCCGTCAAATGTGACACGCTTTCTTGTTATTGGGAGAGGTACAGGCAAACCAACGGGAAGGGACAAGACCTCAATCCTCTTCGGGACCCGCCATGAACCGGGTGCCCTTTATCGCTCCCTGGAACCCTTCGCCAGGCAGAAAATCAATCTGATGAAGATAGAATCATATCCCATAAAAGAAAGCGTGTGGGAATACCTCTTCTTCGTCGATATTAACGGAAGCATAGAGGACAAAAAGACAAAAGAATGTCTTAAAGAGCTTCGGAAAAAAGCGACTTTTTTCAAGATGCTCGGCTCGTACCCCATGGGAGAATCGCCACTATGATCTGTATACCCATTGTGGCAAAAACAAACAATGAGGCCCTGAAGAAGATGAGAGAAAGCATTCCTCTTTCGGACATCGTCGAACTGCGGATAGATTACATCGAAGATATAAATCTGAAAAAGCTCCTCTCCCCGAAACGATGCACAACGATTGTGACGAACAGAAGAGGTGATGAAGGAGGGCTTTTCAAGGGTACGGAAAGGGCACGCCTTTCATTCTTGATTGAAGCCGTAGAGATGGGGACCGATTATATCGACATCGAATTGAGTACCGATGATTCCCTGATAGAGGAATTGCGGAGGGAAATAGAAACACGGGGAAATCAGACGAAGCTCATAATCTCATATCATAATTTTGAATGTACACCCCCTGTGAAGGTTCTTCAGGAGATATTTCGCAATGGTGTAAAACGGGGTGCCAACATCGTCAAAATCGTCACCTATGCAAGAAAGATGGAAGATAATCTCACCATACTGAACCTTGCAAGCCATGTAAGGAATAAGGAGGAGAAAATCATTACATTCTGTATGGGTGAAAAGGGAAAGGTGAGCCGGGGTATGGCACCTTCTTTCGGGTCTCACATGAGTTTTGCCACCCTCGAAAAGGGACTCGAATCGGCTCTGGGACAGCTCACCATCGAAGAGATGAGGACAATTGGAAGGATATTACAAAAATGAAAGGCCTCCATAAAACATACGCCCTCTTCGGCAATCCCGTGAGACACAGTCTTTCACCGGTCATGCATAAGGCGGTCTTCCGGAAATGCAATATGGATGCCTCCTATATCGCTATTTCCGTGAAAGAGCCCATTGACATCATAAGGAAAATAAAAGAACTCAATCTTCAGGGATGCAGTATCACAATCCCCCATAAGACGACCGTTATGGAATATCTTGACGGGGTTACGACCTCGGCGAAAGAGATCGGTGCCGTTAACACCATTATGTGCTCCCAAAAAGGCCTTATCGGGGATAATACCGACTGGATCGGAATCGTCCACGCGTTGAGGGAATCGACGGAGATAGGGGGCAAATCTTTTGTAATACTTGGCGCAGGCGGCACTGCCCGGGCCGCTCTTTTCGGGATACTGAAAGAAGGCGGAATTCCCGTTGTTCTTAACAGAACTGCCAAGCGGGGAGAAGCCCTGGCACGGGAATTCGGGTGTGAATTTCATCCTCTCGAAGATATCTCAAAGATTTCCGCTTACTGTCTCATCAATACCACACCGGTGGGAATGGCCGGTTACGGCACCGAATCGCCGGTAAAAAGAAAGGGGCTCGAAAATTTCTCCGTCGTCATGGATGTCATATACACCCCCTTGAAGACGAAACTTCTCAAAGATGCCGAAGAGGCGGGATGCGTCACGGTTTCCGGCCTTTCCATGTTCGTTCGTCAGGGAGCGGAACAGATCAGGCGGTGGACCGGAATAGACCCGCCCATAGAGTTCATGAAAAACATTGTAATGAAAACGCTGAACGATGCGAGAAATTAAACGATTAAAAAACCTTAAGGGAACGGTCATGGTGCCGGGTTCAAAAAGCCTTACCCAGAGGGCCCTGGTCATCGCCGCCCTGGCCCATGGAAGGTCTCATCTTACAAACCCCTTGCTTTCGGAAGATACGAATTACCTGATCGATGCCCTTCGCTCCCTCGGAACTGACATTCGGGTCTCAAAGGACACCATCGCTATTGAGGGTTCCGGCCCGAAGATAGGCAATCCCGAAAGAACTCTTTTCCTGGGTAACAATGGAACTGCCCTGAGATTCCTTGCCACGATGGTAGCCCTCGGTACGGGAACATTCATTATCGATGGAAATAAACGCCTGAGAGAACGGCCCGTAGCACCGCTTATGGAGGCACTGAAAAGCCTCGGCATCGAGTGTCACGGCCAAGACAGGGGATATCCCCCCGTTATCGTCGAGGGAAGAGGCGAAATACCGGGCGGAACGGCGACATTTCTCAATACCGACAGTAGTCAGTACATATCCTCCCTTCTCATCTCATCGCCCTACGCGAGGAGAGATGTGACGATAAAGCTCAAAGGCATCACCGTCTCCATGCCATATATTGCGATGACGGTTGATACCATGAACAGTTTCGGCGGTGACGTCATAAAAGAGGATGAAAGGACTTACAGGGTACCGACTCCCCAGTATTACCGGGGCAGAGATTATGCAATTGAGGGAGACATGTCGAGTGCATCCTATTTTTTTCTTGCCGCCGTTCTCTGCCGAGGAAGGGTCAGGGTTCACAATATAAACCCGAATTCCATTCAGGGAGACAGAAGAATCCTGGCCGTCATGGAGAAACTCGGGTGTAAAATCGAAAAAGGGGATACCTGGGTTGAGGTAAAGGGCGGCAATCTGTGCAAGGAAGAACACCTCTTTGATATGGGGGACATGCCCGATATGGTGCCAACCCTTGCGGTTCTTGCGGCCTCCCGGTCGGGGAGAACGATCATTACAAATGTGCCCCATCTTCGCGTCAAAGAGAGTGACAGGATAAAGGCCCTTGTAACCGAACTGCAGAGAGTCGGCATAGAGGCGAAGGAGCGGAAGGACGGGCTTGTGATAAACGGCGGAATCCCCCACGGTGCGGAAATAGAGACCTATGGCGATCATCGTATTGCAATGAGTTTTGCAGTCCTGGGCTTGGCCACCGATGGAATATTCATAAAAAACGAGGGGTGTGTCAGCAAATCATTCCCCGGTTTCTGGAACGAACTGGACAGGCTTTGATTATGAAAAACGTGATCCTGATCGGATACCGATGCACGGGAAAATCAACGGCGGGGAAAAAGCTCGCCGAAAGACTGGCGCGTCCCTTCTTTGATACTGACAACCTGATTGCGCGGCAGAGTGGAACAACGATTTTGGAAATCGTAAAGGAAGGGGGCTGGGAACTCTTCAAAAGGAAAGAAAAGGACGTGATACAAAGCCTTTCCCATGAGAAAAATGCAGTGATCGCGGCTGGTGGAGGAACCTTCGATGACAAAGAAAACAGAGATATGATGAAGAAAAACGGCCTCTTTATCTGTCTCACGGGAGATGTGAATACTCTCGTTAAAAGGATGTCTCACGATAAAAAGAGTCCTCATCTCCGCCCTCCCCTCACTAGTGATGACATATACCGGGAAACGACGAGGATTCTCAATAAGAGAACGCCCATCTATAGGCAGATCGCTCATTACACCGTTGATACATCGGAAAGAACGAACGACGAGGTCGTCGATGAAATTTACAGTATCGTCATTAAGAATAAGGAGCTGTCATGGCAGGAAATTCAATAGGAGTTGTATTCAAGGTCACCACATGGGGGGAATCCCATGGAAAGGCCACGGGCGTCGTGATCGACGGATGTCCACCGGGAATAGATCTGAACGAATCGGATATTCAGAGGGATATGGACCGGAGGAGGCCGGGTATCGGCGAGTCATCCTCTCCGAGGGAAGAACGTGACAGGGTTGAGATAGTATCGGGTACCTTTGAAGGAAAAACCACGGGAACTCCCCTCTCTCTGATTATTGAAAACGAGGATGTGAAAAGCAGGGATTACGACGCTATCAAAGACGTCTTCAGGCCGGGCCACGGAGATTTTACGTACCACAAAAAATATGGGATTCGGGATTATCGCGGCGGTGGTCGCGCATCGGGGAGGGAAACGGCAGCCCGGGTTGCCGCCGGTGCTGTTGCAAAAAAAATAATCCACGCTGAGGGGATATCCGTTGTTGCCTATACCAGGGAAGTGGGCGGTATCTCAGTAAAGAAGATTGTCCTTTCCCATATCTCTGAGAACAGGCTGTGCTGTCCCGACATGGATACATCCGCTGAAATGGAAGAAAGGCTAAATGAAGCGAAGAGAAAGGGTGATTCCCTCGGGGGCATAGTGGAGATTCTCGTCAGTGGATGTCCTCCCGGGCTGGGTGAGCCGGTATTCGATAAAATTGATGCCGATCTGGCCAAGGCACTCATGAGTATCGGAACGGTAAAAGGCGTGGAGATCGGGGCCGGTTTTCAGGCGGCAGGAATGTCAGGCTCGGAGTGTAATGATCCCATTACAACCGAAGGCTTTCTTATGAACAATGCAGGCGGAGTATTGGCGGGGATTACCAATGGCGACGACATCGTCATCAGAATTGCCTGTAAACCTATTGCCTCCATTGAAAAAAAGCAGCAGACAATTGACATCCAGAAAAGGCCTCAGGTGGTTTCGGTTATGGGGAGACATGATGTTTCCGTCATACCGAGGATTATTCCCGTCTGCGAGGCTATGGTGAGTATCGTACTGGCAGACCATATCATGAGACAAAGAGCGATCAGATGATGGAGCGCATAGAGATCGGAATTATCGGCGGTACGGGCGGCATGGGCAGATGGTTTGCCACTTTTCTTAAAAAAGAGGGATATGCCGTTCACGTATCGGGAAGGAAAATCGGGATGGATATGGAGAAGATGGCAAAAACATGTCCTGTCGTTATCGTGAGCGTTCCCATCGGAATTACCTGCGAGATCATCGAAAGGATCGGACCTCTTATGGAAAGAGAGTCACTTCTTATGGACCTTACCTCTCTCAAGGAAAAGCCGGTGAAGGCGATGCTGGAATCCACGAATGCAGAGGTTATCGGACTTCACCCCCTCTTCGGTCCCCGGGTTCGCTCCATGTCGGGTCAAAATATCGCTCTCTGCCCGGTGAGGACGGAAAAATGGCACCGGTGGGTAAGTGAATTGCTGAAGAAGGGGGGTGCCCGTATCATCGAAACAACCCCGGAGCGGCACGACGAGATGATGTCCCTTGTCCAGGGCCTGACCCACCTGACCACGATCATTATGGGGCTTATTCTCCGGGATATGGGTGTCGATAAGACCGAGCTTGACATGTTCTCCACGCCCGTTTTCAGGACAAAACTCGCGTTCATTGAAAAGATATTTACCGACAATCCCACCCTCTACGGAGAGATCATTGCGGAAAATCCCAATATCGACAGGATCCTCGAGAGCTATCAAGAAAATCTGATGGAATTAAAGGGCATTCTTGCCGGGAAAAAGACAAAAGCCCTGATTGACTTGATCGGAAAAAAAATGTAAATAAAAGCACCGGCGGCAGGAGAGTAAAACCTGATTGATATCCCATTACAATCTATTGAAGCTCCCCGCAATCCCGTATAAGCGGGATCTCCGCTTTTGCTCCGACACGTTGCGGGGAATCTCCGACTGTTTAGTAAGTTA
>JAFGBH010000046.1 GCA_016933215.1 Deltaproteobacteria bacterium
CCTCTTCAGGGACAAAGAACTTCTCTTTTGCGGGCCAGCCGAGGTTTTCCTTGGCGGCGATAATCTCTTCCGAACCCAGGGGGGAACCGTGACATTTGTACGTGCCCTCCTTGTTCGGCGAACCGTACCCTATGATTGTCCGCACACAGATAATCGATGGCCGGGTGAGATCCCTTTTTGCCTCCGATAAGGCGTCATCAATTGCCTTGGTATCGTTGCCGTCAGCTATATGCTGCACATGCCATCCATAGGCCTCAAAGCGTTTTCCCACATCTTCCGCAAAGCAGAGCGATGTGGAGCCTGCAAGAGAAATCCTGTTATCGTCGTAGAGGACTATCAATTTCCCCAGGCCCAAGTGACCTGCCAGTGAACAGGCCTCGGCAGAGACCCCTTCCATAAGATCTCCGTCGCTCGCGATAACGTAGGTATTATGATCAATAATTGTCTGGTCGCTCCTGTTATACCGTGCGGAGAGATATGCCTCGGCGATTGCCATACCGACCGCGTTAGATATTCCCTGACCAAGGGGTCCCGTCGTGACCTCAACACCGGGAGTATCGCCATACTCGGGATGCCCCGGGGCCTTGCTTCCCCATTGGCGAAACTTCTTTATCTCATCAAGGGAAAGATCATATCCCGTAAGATGGAGAAGGGCATAGAGGAGCATGGAACCATGCCCCGCCGAGAGGACAAAGCGGTCCCTGTCAACCCATCGGGGATTGGCGGGATTGTGTTTCAGGTGTCTCATCCAGAGCACATATGCCATTGCAGCGCTACCCATGGGGAGCCCCGGGTGGCCTGATCCCACGTTTTGTATGGCATCAACGGCAAGAAAGCGAATCGTATTTATTGCGAGTTCAGCCAATCGTATTTCATCTTTTTTCATCATCAATCCCCTAGAATTATTTTAAATAATAGCATTATAGACGTTTCCTTTTTTCTGCAGCTTTTCTTCATACATAAGGTTATCGGCCCTTCTCTGAACATTGGCAAGGAGGTCTCCCTTTTCCCCCTCTGCACTACCGAGAGACAGGCTGAGCGGAAAGTCGGGATAATCTGCATTATGCTCAGTGATGGATTCTCTCACTCGTCCAATAATCCTTTCCACCACCCTGATATCTGCGCCCGGTAGAATCACAGCAAATTCATCGCCTCCGATTCTTGCTACAATATCGTCGGCACGAAATGCCTCACGCAATACCTGGGCGGCACGCTTCAGCAGGTCATCTCCCGCTTTGTGACCTCTGGTGTCATTGACCATCTTCAGCCCGTCCACATCCGCCATGACGATACTGACCGGGAACACCCTGCCGCGTTCGAATCGTGCCATTTCAACTTCAAAGAAGGCCCTGTTATAGAGATCGGTCAGGGAGTCATGGGTAGACATGTACCGCAATTCATCCTCCATCTCCTTGCGCTCCGTTATATCCATAAGAGATACCACGCTTCTATCCGTTCCCGGTATCACGGAGATGGCAAGGAAAATATCCCTCACATGATTTCTTCCATCGGTTATACGAAATTCATAGCTCGACGGTGTCGATTCAGGATCCACTCTCCTCATGCGATGATACTCCATCATTCTTTCCAGATCACTCTCCACAACAAAGTCTATCCATTTTCGCTTACCAACAATCTTGTCAGCCGGATAGTGCACCATCTGTTCAAATTCATCGTTCACCATGGAAATGGTCATATCATCCTCTATGATCATCATTGCGGTGCCGGTATTTTCAAAGATCGCCCTATACCGAACCTCCGATTGACTCAGTTCATCTTCGATTTTTTTACGTTCCGTAATGTCCATTGAATTTCCCAGAACCGCACGGTCTCCGCCAAAAAGAATCGGCGTGACCGTCTCAATAATCCATCGTATCTCTCCGTCTTTTGTAACCATCCTGTATTCATAGGGTGATTTCCTCACCCCTTTGAGCATCTCCCGGGCATGCTCCTTCAATATTTCCCGGTCGTCGGGATGCACGATACTCATGCCTTCTGTTCCCACAAGCTCTTCCGGCGTACGTCCCGAGTAGGCGGCGGCATTGGAATTGATATACTGGAATAGTCCGTTTTGAATTACATACACCCCGGCGAAGGATTGTTCCGCTACTGTCTGATAGAGTTTTTCAGCACGCCTCTTCTCTGTTAAATCCCGGGCAATACCACAGAACCCGACAGGGTTCCCCGCTGCATCCCTTTTCAATGTAGTCGATAATTCACAGATTCTTACAGTCCCGTCTTTCCTTATAATGTCATAGTCCTTTACCATCGCGGGTTTCCCGGTCCGGTATATCTCACTAAAAACAGTATACATATCCTTTGCCGTCTCCGAAGAGGTATATTCAAGATTATTCATACCCATTAATTCATCTCTGGATAATGCCGCTATCGTGAGAAGAGAATCGTTGAAAAAGGTAAAGTTGCCGGCAAGGTCAACCTCAAAGTAGGCATCCTGAATATTGTCAAGAATGGTCCTGTACCGTTCCTCACTCTTTCTGAGCCGTTCCTCCGCCTCTTTGCGCTCCGTTACATCCCTGACAAGACCGCGGAATCCAATCGGCTTCCCTTCTTCACTAAGGATAAGAGAACTGGAGGCCGCGAGAAACCCCTTGGTCTTATCTTTTCGTATAAATTCCCAGTCAAACCCCTTGGCCGGCTCTCCCGTCTCATATACCTTCTTAAAGGTAGTGAAAACTCTCTTCGCATTTTCCTTATCCATCAGATCCTGGTTATTCATTGTCAGCATTTCATCATTTGTATATCCAAAGATTCTGCAGATCGGGTCATTCAAAAAGGTGAAATTTCCCGCCAGGTCCACTTCGTAGTACCCCTCTTCAATACTCTCAAGTATGTTCCGGTATTTCTCCTCACTTTGCCGCAGTTCTTTTTCTTTTCGTTTGCGTTCCGTCACATCCCTGGCAACCGCCCTGAATCCGACAGGCTTCCCCTCTTTATCTCTTATGAGGGATGCCGACATTTCAGCACTCACGATGCTTCCGTCTTTTGTGATAATATCGTAGTCAACTATGCCCGAGGGCTTCCCCGTCTGGTATAGCTCGCCAAAGACCGTTAGTAGAGTCTCCATGCTTTCAGGCGTTACATACTCCTGGCTGTTCATATTCAGTAATTCATCGCGTGAATAGCCCGAAAAAGTGCAGAGGATATCATTGAAAAAGGTCAGCTTTCCGGCAAGATCAACCTCAAAGTATCCTTCCTGGATATTTTCGAGAACAGACCGGTATTTCTCCTCACTCTCCCTCAGAATACCTTCCCATTTCTTTCGTTCCGTTACATCCCTGGCAATACCGCGAAAACCTGTGGGGGTACCCTCCTTATCGCGCATAAGAGACGCTGAAAGCTCGAGGGTTTTCTTCATCCCGTCCTTCCCCACCACTTCGTAATCCTTCAGTATCCCGGGTTTACCGGTCACATATATTTCATGAAAAACCCTGTACATCTCTTTTGCCGTTTCTGGAGTTGCATAATCCCTGTTATTCATTCCCATCAATTCATCGGGAGGTAATCTCGCAATTCTGGCCATGGAATTATTGAGAAAGGTCATATTCCCCTCGAGATCAACCTCGAAGTACCCATCTTCAATATTCTCGAGAATTGCCCGATATTTTTCTTCGCTCTTCAGGAGTTTCTCATCGGCGTCCCTGCTCTCGGTAACATTGCGCCCCACGCCAAAGAAACCGATTGCCACTCCTTCGGAATCACGCATCAGCGAAGCGGAAAGATCGAGAATTCTCCTGCTCCCGTCCTTGACCGTTATTTCATAATCCCTTATATGTGCGGTTTTCCCTGTACGATATATTTCCTTAAAAATCTCATACATACGGCGGGCCGTCTCGGGCGTGGTATACTCCCGGTTATTTAAACCGAGCATTTCTTCACGCGAACTACCCGCTATCTCGCACATCGAATCATTGACAAAGGTGAGGTCGCCTGCGAGGTCGAGCTCGAAATAACATTCTGACATGTTCTCAAGTACGCTTCGAAACCTGTCTTCGCCCCCAAACCTTTTTTCTGTCTCTTCTTTGCCCGACTTTTTTTCCTCTGACTTGGAGACCATCGCCCGAAGTTTTTCCAACTCATCGACAAGTTGCTTATTCGTTTTCACTTCATCGTTCATCGTGTCTTTACTCCCCCCTGAGAAAGTCAACAACTATTCGATTATATTTACTTGAAATTTAGGAATATATGACACCTTCGGCTACTCGATGCTACAAACTACTTACTTTAAAAATAATTGGCAAGAAAAAAAACGGGATTGCGGCGCGACACTCTATGGAATGCCACGCAAGAATTCACCAATACTAAATTCTTCTCTGCGGACACAATTCTTCCCCTCTTCAATGGCTTCTTCGGCACGATAGAATTCGAGAAGACCGAGATGCTCGAGATGCGGTATAAGCACTAGATCGGGCGGATCACCAGCCATGCGGCTGCGGGTTATGCGATCCTGCATGATGTTAATGGAACCCGCTATCACATCGAAGAGGCCGGGCCGATTGCTCTCACCTCTCCAGACCTGCGACAGAACCAGATCCATACCACCCTTGAGTCCTTTCTTTATGCGATTTGCAAGATAGCCGACACGGGGTCCCTCACTTCTCTGATCTTTTCTCTGGTTCTCCTCAAAATGCCGGCCCACAAGACCGCTGTTTAAATTGACAGCTATCACAACATCGGCCCCCATAGCCCTGCAAACCGAAACGGGAACGGGATTTACGATTCCCCCGTCAACCAGCCATTTGCCGTTTATCTGAACCGGAGCCAGTACCCCCGGCAGGGAGATCGATGCCCGAACGGCATCAACGAGAGGACCTGATCTGAACCAGACTTCACGACCTGTTACCAGTTCCGTCGCTACAGACGCAAAGGGAACGGGAAGAGTTTCAATGTGAACATTACCGATCTGCTCGCCAAAGAAATTGATGAAACGCTCACCGGCTATCACGCCACCGCTCAAGAGACTGACATCAAGAAACCCGATCACGGCCTTTCTGGTGAGTGATCGCACCCATTCCTCAAGAGTATCAAGATACCCTGCCGCATAGGCGCCCCCGACCACAGCACCGGCAGAACAGCCACAGACTATATCGGGCCGTATCCCCATATCATGAAGTGCTTTAATGATTCCGATGTGAGCGAGACCTCGGGCAGCGCCACTCCCCAGTGCAAGTCCGATTCTTATATCTTTCATAGTCCATCACTCTCTCTCAGGTATTTTATATGCAACTCCCGAATTGAAGAGGAAGTGCATACAACGAGAAACTTCATCAACAGCCGGAAACCACCTACAACGTGGTACGGGGAGCTTCAAATTCGGCAACCATGACCGTATGATCCGACGGCTTTTCCGCACGTCTCGGCTCCACGTCGATGAAGGCCCCGAGTGATCGATCGGCAAGTGGTCTGGTGACAAGTATGTGGTCAACACGCCAGCCCAAACCCCGTTCCAGTGCCTTCGGAACCCGGTAGTCAAAGAAGGCATAGAGCCCCGGTTCATCGGGATGATGTTTCCTGAAGACATCGACAAGTCCCCAGGATTTCAACTGATCGAAGGCCTCCCAAACCTCGGGAGTAAAATCGACATGACCGAGAAGCCTTTTCGGATCGTGGACATCGATCGGTTCTCTCGCCACATTCATGTCACCACAGCAGATGAGAGGTTCGTCAGGTGAAAAATGTCCGGCAATGTATCCCCGAATCCTCTCAAACCATTGCAGTTTATAGTGAAACTGCGGATCATCCATTCCACGCCCCTGAGGAACATAGCAATTCACCACTGAAAGGTTGGAGAACCTGCACATGATTAGGCGATCGGAATCGGGAGGATCATCGTCCAGTCCCCAGGACACCTTCATCGGTTCTTCAAGGGATGCAACCGCTACGCCGTTATACCGCTTGCCCCCTTTGAAACTCACGTGGTACCCGGCCTTTTCTAATTCCTCTCTCGGAAACTTATCGTCTTCCACCTTGGTTTCCTGCATGCAGAAAACGTCCGGACGATTTTCGCGAAGCCAGGGGATAACGATGTGCAGCCGGGAACGGATGGAGTTGACATTATAGGTTGCAATCTTGAAGGTCTTCATCGGCACGCATTCTCTCCGGGTAAAGAAATAACATACTACCGGTCCATTTCACCACGTTATTTTCATCACGATGAGATGACCTCAGGATCCTCAGGAAAAAAAGGGCTGTTTAAATCTATCACGGTGGACAAAATTCTCGAGATTTTTTCTTATAGCAGCCCTGCTCCCTCCTGCTGCCGGCCTTCCCACAGGGATAGAAACAACAGCCTCGTAACCCTCCGGAAGTTCAATCATATCCTTGCATGCATCGTGGTCCATTAATCCCACGATGACAGTACCCAATCCAAGTTCATGCGCCCTGAGACTGAGGTTCTGAACGGCCATCCCGAGATCGAACATAAACCAGTTGGAAAATTTTGTAGATTCTTTCCCTCCCTTTATCCCCGAAACACCCGTCTTTGCGCAGCCGATAATCAGGGCAGACGCCGATAATGAACATTGGATGGCAGGATTCACTTTCCCATATGTCCCCGTTATCTTACGAATCAGGTCGCTCGCTCTCACAACGACAAATTCCCAGACCTGCGTATTTCCCCATGAAGGTGCCCATCGCGCCGCTTCTACAAGTTCTTTTATCTCATCATCCGAGACATAATAGTCGGTAAACCTTCGGACACTTCGTCGCTCAACTATTGCTTTGGTAAGTTCCACGGATGCCTCCTCGCTGTCTGTCCTGGCGAGCGGAACACTCGCTGAAATGATACCCTTACCGATACCTGCTATATTGAATGAGAAATCATCCCCGATAAGGCGAAGCTTTCGTGTGCCTTCATTCCCCGTACTTCGGCAAAAACTCCTCTTTTACCTTTGACAACTCCGGATTCCGGCTGTCTTTCCCGGAAAGCACGACATCTTCACAAGGCCAGTCAATGCCTACCTCGGGATCAGACCAGAGTATGCCGTATTCATCACCGGGGGCATAAAAATCGGTGCATTTATAGACGACATCCGCCGTTTCGCTGAGTACACAGAATCCGTGGGCAAAGCCCTTCGGGACAAATATCTGACGCCCGTTTTCGGCTGACAGATAATCGCCCACCCAGCGGCCGAATGTGGGTGAACCGAGGCGTATATCAACGGCCACATCAAATATCTCACCGGTTGCAACGTATATCAGTTTGTCCTGCCCATGAAGGAGTTGATAGTGGAGTCCCCTAAGAATCCCCCGCCCTGAGTGAGAACGGTTGTCCTGCACAAAGACTTTGTCAATTCCCGCCTTCGAATATCGATTCTGATGATAGGTCTCCATGAAAAACCCCCGCTCATCCCTGAAGATATCCGGTTCAACCAGAAAAACTCCCGAAAGTTCAGTTTCAGTACATTTCATCGGCATTATTATTCGCCTCTTCTCCGAGGATGTCCATGAGATATTTGCCATACTCATTGTTAAGCATCGGCCTGGCAAGGTCTTTCACGCCTTCCCTGTCGATGTAGCCCAGGACAAAGGCGATTTCTTCAATGCAGGCAATCTTCAATCCCTGTCTCGTCTGAATAGCACGGACATAATTCGCGGCCTGCTGCATCGATTCGTGGGTCCCCGTGTCGAGCCAGGCAAGCCCCCTTCCCAGGAGTTCCACCCTGAGTTTTCCTCGTCTCAGATACTCCATGTTAAGATCGGTTATTTCGAGCTCGCCGCGGGCAGATCGTTTCAACCCTTCGGCAATCTCTACAACATCGTTGTCATAGAAATAGAGACCGGGAACGGCATATTTCGATTTCGGTTTTTCAGGCTTTTCTTCTATTGCCGTCACGGTATTATTGTCGTCAAAATCAACCACACCATAGTGCTCGGGATCACTGACGGGATACCCGAAGATTACCGCGCCATCCTCAAGACCGGCACACCTGACAAGCACCTCGCGCAGTCCCCGACCATAAAATATATTATCTCCCAGAACCAGCGCCACCGTATCTGAACCGATGAATTCCTTTCCTATTATAAAGGACTGCGCAATACCCTCGGGATTGGCCTGCTCGGCATAGGAAAAAGAAAGGCCTAAATGAGAACCGTCGCCGAAGAGCTTCCTGAATTGCGGGAGATCATGGGGTGTCGAAATGATCAGAATATCCCGGATACCGGCGAGCATCAGAACCGACAGGGGATAATAGACCATCGGTTTATCATAGACGGGTATCAGCTGTTTGCTCACCGCCCTCGTTATGGGAAAAAGACGCGTACCGGACCCTCCAGCCAGAATAATACCTTGCACAATTATTCATCCTTTCGTTAGATTATTATTGAGCTGTCACCGTTCCAACCGTAAAAAAAAGCGAATCGCGCCGCCGCAAATCCTGTACCTTACTTATCAATTTTTAACTCATCCATCAGACGCCCCTTGAATCGGCTGATATAGAGATCCATATCGCTTTTCCAGTACGGCATACTATTTATGTTATCTTCCTGTAATCGAGCATTCTTCAAGATGGAATTTTTCGGCCTCGCGGCGGGGGTGGGATACTCCTCGGTCGTACATGGCACTATGCTGTGCTCTACCCCCATCTTTTCAAGGAAATATCTTGCCGCCTCGTACCAGGTGCAATACCCCTCAGAAGTCGTATGATAGATTCCCAGCCCCTTAACTTCAATCAGTTTTTTGATCTGCCGGGCCAGAGAATATGACCATGTGGGAGAGCCAAACTGGTCATTGACCACTTTGATTTCTTTTGTGGGATTCCGACGGGCCAGGCGCAGCATCGTCTTGAAAAAATTGCCTCCATGAATGCCGTACATCCATGCCGGCCGCACAATTATATACCGATCGGCCGTTTCACTGACGGCACGTTCACCCTCCAGTTTTGTCACCCCATAATATGAAGTTGGATTCGGCGCATCAACTTCGACATAGGCATCGGGAACTTCTTTCCCTCCATCGAAGACATAATCGGTCGAGACGTGTATGAAAAGACTGGCGAACTTGTTTGCCGATCTCGCCAGATTTCGTGGACCCTGCACATTCACCTGCCATGCCGTTTCCCTTTCGGTTTCGGCGGCATCCACATTCGTATAGGCGGCACAGTTTACTATAACATCGGGTGCTACATTTCCTACTATCTCTATTACATCGGCGTAATCCGTAATATTGATTTCATCGATGTCAACACCGACAACATTATTGTCTTTTGAAAAGAGAGACATGCAATCACTTCCCAGTTGACCTTTGGAGCCTGTTATGAGGACCTTCATTCGTCTCTTCCGCCCGCCTGCTTTGGATTGCCCGGGAAAAAAGGGTGCTGCGAATTCGGGAATAACCTACCTGAATTTGTACAGGTTTTCAAGATGTTTCAATAATAAATGGCCATCAGGAACTGCATGAGGGTGCTGAAGGTGAAGATCCCAGCCCTGTGGGCGGGGCTTCCCGGTAAGGAAATCGAAGATTGAAGCTCCCCGCAACACGTTGCGAGGAATCTCCGACTGTTTAGTAAGTTAGGATTTATTTTCTGTGTTTTCTAGCAGAAAATAAATTCGTTAACTCACTTATCCCGATTGTCGGGATTAAGGAAACTGCTTATTGTATATTCGCTCGCTAACCCCGCCGCAGAAAGCGGGGAATGCGCTCGCTGTTCAATTCATGAGCCGAAGGCTAATAATATATTCCTTTTTAATTGCGCCCCTTGACCCCGCTACAATGCGGGGCTTGCGGGTGCGTCGCCGGTCATACATTTGAAAATAGGTATTGAAGAACTCCCGGAAAATGTTGACGCCTCGCTGACGTAAACTTCCTCCGTAGCGATGATTTTTGGATATTGACAATAGCACATATTGCGCTTAAAGTGTAGCTATATATATTACGATATCATCAATAATATCATATTTTTAGTCCATAAGTATGTGACGAGTAATAACACTGGAGCCGCTGAAAATGGTGGTATCCGCTGTTACTTCTTACCTTCTGAAAATGGGGAAGATTAACCCATACAGCCGGGAGGTCTGAACCACAGAAAAATAAAGCAGAGGGAGGTGTATTATGTCCGAAAAAATATTGATTCCATTGGATGGTTCTATATTTGGCGAGGCGGCCCTGCGCTACATTGAGAAACGCCTGTCTAGACTGGAAGAGGAAAAAAAGACAGAAGTTGTTCTCCTCCAAGTAATTACAACATTGGCTCATATTGTTCCTTCCGGAGAGGCAGCTGTCAAGGTTCCCTATACTGAGAGTGAGCTGGAGCAAATAAAGAAGCAGTCAATAGACTACCTTAATGAGGCCGGTGAAGACCTCAAAAGTAAAGGGGTTGTGGTGAAATGTGAGGTGAAATTCGGTACATCCTCGGCTAACGAGATTATTAAGGCTGAAGAAGAATTCGGAGCTGACCTGGTGGCCATGTCAACACATGGACGGCATGGTCTTTCCCGATGGGCTTTCGGTAGTGTCACTGATAAAGTACTGCGGGAAGGCAAGGTACCTGTATTACTGGTTAGAATACCTAAGAAGGCTGAATAAGGTTTGCAGAATACCGTTGTTCTCATCGCGAGTCCCAATCCAGAGGGACTCGCGAGCTTTCGGTTGTTGATAATAAAAAATAGGCCGCTTAGTCCCGCCATGCTTCGCCAGCAGCCAAGTGCTCACTTGCTCCCCGAAACGATCAGAAAAGTAGTTATGCAAAAGCTTTAGGTCCTGTTTTAAATAAATGAACCGAATCTCGTGAAGCGAATTGCTCTAGCACTTTTTTTCTAGTTTAATTTCCCAAATACATTTCGAAAGATTTTTTAGGCGAAACGTTTTTGATCGTTAAAGTATCAAAAACCATTACCCAGAGGTCATAACAAGAAGTATATTCTATTGATATAACTCAACATATTGGTGGAGGCGGCGGGAGTCGAACCCGACTCATAGCCACTTAACTACATGATATTATTGATACTAAATTTAGCTTAGAGGTCATTTAGAGGTCAAACCTTGCTGCTTTATGTCCTTTAATTTGACAGACTTCAATAATCATGCAAAATAGAAACGGCAATCGTGGGGTGAGGGCCTATATCGAAAAAACAGCCTTTACATAATCGTAATGTTGTACCATCGGGAAAAATGACTGATCATCTGGAAGTCAGAGAGCGAAGTTGGAACATGAGCCGGATTCGATCTAAAAATACCGGACCGGAGAGGCAGGTTCGCTCTCTTTTGCATTCCCTCGGTTTTCGCTTTCGCCTGCATAGACGTGACCTGCCCGGATCACCAGATATGGTTCTACCGAAGTACTCAACGATCGTGTTTGTTCACGGTTGTTTCTGGCATCAGCATCCCGGATGTAAGGCCGCTTGCAAGCCTAAATCAAACACTGAGTACTGGTTACCAAAGCTTGCGAGGAACAAGCAACGCGATAGAGAAAACCAGAAAGCACTGAAAGCATTAGGCTGGAATGTCGTTGTTGTGTGGGAGTGCGAATTAAATGATCTTGACAGTCTCACAACGAAACTGTTAAAAGCTGTCGCTCGTCGCCACGTTTTTGGAAAAGCAGTTTGCAAAGGGTAGTCACTGTAACATGGATTACGTCGAAAAACTGAACACGATGTTAAAGCCAAAGAGGAATGGAAAACCACTTGTGGTTGACCTTTTTGCTGGCTGCGGCGGTTTAGCCTTAGGCTTTGAGGCACAGGGATTCCGCACCGTCGGGTTTGAGATGGAAGTTGTCTGTTGTGATACTTATTCGAGAAATCTCATGGGTCAGTGCCATTGCCTAACTCTTACTACGGAAACTGACTTACCTACCGCAGCGGTACTGATAGGCGGCCCTCCTTGCCAACCTTTCAGCGTCATTGGAAGGCAAAACGGACTTGCCGATGATAGAGACGGGTTTCCAATTTTCATATCCGCTGTTAAGCGACTCAACCCAGACCTGTTCCTTTTCGAAAATGTACGTGGTTTGGTTTATCGAAGTAAAACTTATTTTAAGTCAATTCTTCAAGAACTTAAGGCCTTGAATTACATATTGGAGTTTCAGCTTCTTAATACAGTGCACTTCGGTGTTCCTCAAAAGAGGGAACGACTGATTGTCGTAGGGCACAGGGGGAATTTTTCTTTTCCGCAACCTTCGTCGCAACAAATAACAGCAGGCGAGGCTCTTGGGGAGCTAGCGTTTCAGGCACCACCCGAATCGAAATTCTTGACAGCAAGCATGGACGAGTACATTGCCCGATATGAGAAAGCCTCACAATGCGTTAAACCACGAGACCTACACCTTGATGCCCCCGCCCGAACTCTGACGTGCCGGAATCTGGCAGGAGCTACTTCTGATATGCATCGTATACGTCTCCCCAATGGAAGGAGGAGACGCATTCTGATTCGAGAGGCAGCAAGGCTTCAATCTTTTCCAGACTGGTTTACATTCCATGGAACAGAAACGCAACAGTTCAACCAGATAGGAAATTCGGTTCCACCTCTTCTTGCTTACCATCTTGCCGGTGCCGTTCGAAATTACCTCGAAATTTCCGAGCGTTTGTCAACAGCGGAAATTACCTATCGTAATCTTCCAACCCAACTAGAACTTAATTTTGCAATGGAACCAAAGGAGGTCTGCATGCCTAAGTTCGTATCACCGGAGAAGAAGCAACCTATAGTTAGAGTTATAAATGAGGCGTTATTCATTCTGTCATCCTTGGGGATCCCCTTTGATGGCCTTACGAAACGTCGTCTCGAAAAAATGGCTATGGCTTTCTTAGCTGTCTGTGATGTAAAACTCCCAAAAGAGTGGGACAAGGTGAAAGATACGACCTCAGGTCGCGCTCTTACCACTCGCCAGATTATTGAATACATCAACCAACATTTTGAAGAGAGAATTTCCAGAGGGTCGTATGATGACATTCGTCGCAAGGATCTGAAACTGCCTGTTGCTGCCGGAATCATTTTTAGGAGCGCAAATGCTCCCGGAGCTGCAACTAACAACCCAACGCGAGCCTACGCATTGAACCCTCAATATACTGGGGCAGTATCCTCCTTCGGAACAGAAAACTGGGAAGAAGATATTGAGGAGTTCATGAACGAGCGAGAAACGTTGGCAGAAAGATTGAGCAAGACTCGAGACATTGAGCATATACCCGTAGTTCTACCCTCAGGAGTGAAGCTGCAATTCAGCAAAGGAAAGCATAATGAGCTCCAGAAAGCCATCATTGAGGAGTTTCTGCCACGCTATGGAGAAGGATGCGAGGTACTATACGTTGGAGATGCGGCGGACAAGTTTCTCCATGTTGCCACAGAGAAACTCAAAGCCCTTAACTTCTTCGAAATAGCTCATGATGAACTTCCCGATGTAGTAGCTTACAGTTCAGAAAAGAATTGGCTGTATCTAATCGAGGCTGTACATAGCTCTGGGCCTATTTCAAGCGTTCGGCATGAGGAGTTAATACAGCTAACAGTGAGCTGCACTGCGGAGATTGTCTATGTCACTGCTTTTCTAGACAGAAGTACCTTCCGCAAATTTGCTCCCGACATTGCGTGGGAGACCGAGGTTTGGATCGCGGAGTCTCCGGACCACATCATCCACTTCGACGGTAAACGATTCTTGGGTCCTTACCCGCGGAACCAATAGACTTTAAGTGGCGCAGCGATTCCCTTTATCATTTTTTGCATACAGCCGAGCTTATGCGGATATGAGCGTATGTTAAAGGAACCCGGAGCCTAAGTATTAAGAATTAAATAATTTAGTAAAAATCAGCAGGCGAGAGGACGTAATCTTAGTCCAAACATACTCCCCAAACGCCTCAGAACGCAAAAATACAAACCCTCTTACGAGAGCCCATAAAGAGCCTACCCCCTCACCTTCACCTATGTATCAAATAGCGATGAGCGCAAATAGTCTTGTCAAGGCCGACCAAAGTGAGCCGAAGGGTACCCTTGACTTGACTGGCGCTCATGCTATGGGTTTTTGGAAGCAGGGAGGCGGTGAGTATCGATAGATTTAAAAAAAAATAAAAATAAATCGAAAATAATGCTTGACAGCAGAATATATTCTGTTAACATTGTTTGCACTTTAGAAATGCATTATGATTTTAATCCATAAACTGATAGAGGTATTGACCATGAATGAAGACAAAAAATTACAAACAACGGTAGCCTTTCGTTGCCCCAAGGATCTGGCGGATAGGTTAGAAAAGATGGCTGAAAAGGGCGATATACCACGTTCAAAGCTTATTCTGAACATGGTTGAAACGATGCTTGGTTATTTAGAAGTAACTGAGAAGGTAGGGGTGTTGCACTTGGCAATGCTTATCCGTGACGCAGGGGATAACCTGAAGGATGTTGCAAAGAAATGGAGAAAAAAACAAAACATTAGTGATTTGACATAAAAAAAAAGAAACGCCCGGACTATGTTGGAGCATAGCCCGGGACAGTGATACGTTCAAGATAGACAATGTGATTGGCGTCGCATGCAACTCAAACGCATCGTGGATATTATAACATCATACCGATGCATGTCAACGGCCTCTCTTGAGCGTATCAAGGGAGGCTTTTTCTATGGAACAGGCATCATATCATGGTGCTCTGAGGGCCGAGGCGGGACGGTTACGGGGCCGGACCGCCAAGGCCCCTAATGAAGCATCACACGAAAAAGATGATAGAAGCACATCTGAGCGTATAAAAGACGCTATTAAGAAGTCAAAATACCTTACCCCTGTACCTCAGATTGAAGCGGACAGGATTCTTCAAGAATACCGATTAAAAATCGCACAAGATGAAAGTTTAGTAAACGTCCTCTATCCGGTCTTGGGAAGAATTACGCACACCTACCGATTAGATAAGAAACTAAAGTCGGGGTGTGAGGAATGAATGCTGAA
The DNA here is from genome assembly GCA_016933215.1 of Deltaproteobacteria bacterium. Lineage (GTDB taxonomy): Bacteria > Desulfobacterota > Syntrophia > Syntrophales > UBA2210 > JAFGBH01. The sequence goes on from JAFGBH010000046.1 coordinate 14,869, forward strand.
CTAACCCCGATGGAGCGGATCGAAAGACGCAGAAAACATGTCACTGCTGCTTGTATAAGTGACATATTTTTACATTACCAAGAGGAACGAAGGAAGAAATTTAAAAAGAATATTTTAGACTATGTACGGGAAAAGAAACAATTTAAGTATGATTGCAAGGAGCTATTTATCATTCATCCCGATATGACCGAGATAAAACAGGTAAATAAGGCAGTTTGTTTCAATACAGAGGGAAGGAGTGAGGGTATACGGGGAAAAATAACGGAGTTCTCTTCGGGATCACGCCGAAACTTCATTAAGTTTTTCTGCAAGCTGAAAGATAAACCAAAGCTGTGGCAGGATTTTACCTTTGCAGATGATGTCATGGAGGGGGCATCGATAGGAGAACGACGTAATGTATCAAACAAGGCGTTAAACAGGTTCAGAAGGACCATAAAAGAGAAATATCCGTCCTTGTGGATCGTGTACAAAAGGGAATGGGAGCCGCGAAAATCGGGAAAATTGAAGGGTGAATATATACCTCACTTTCACATGTTCATAGGGGGGTTGTCAGACAGAGAAGACTATTTGGGATTGGCTGCCAAGTTGGCCGTGATTTGGGTCCATTCCACGAGAACAACGGAGATAGAAAAGTCATTAAGGGTATCACTCCATGAAAAGAGTTACAGACTTATAGAAAGTCAGGATCTGGCGATTAAATACGCTACCAAGTACGTGACCAAGGGAAATGGATTCAAGACCGACGAAAGCATCGGGCGAAGTTGGGGTACGATAGGCGATGTTGTTTTAGGTGATCCTGTCGAAATCGAGGTAACACCGGATGAGGCTGTAAAAATTAGAAGACTTTTTAGAAAGAAAGTACCGAGAAATCACTATTTACAAAATCAGTTGAGAAACAAAGAAACATCAACTTTTGTCATTATAAAGGCAGAAGCCGTACTCAGATATTTAGAATATATAAGAATACAGCATGAGAACGAAGTACTGACCTACTTTAAAAAGGTGGCTTGATTTGAACTCGTCACTCGTACATAATAACCCCCAATTTAGAGGGGGTGACTATATGGGCGGTTCTATATGCTACCACAAGCCGGCAAATCGTTGGTATATTCAACTTTATTGGCAGGGAAAGCGCTATAAGATATGGCGGTATAACGGTGACCCTATTTGGCATGAAAAGACGGCTGAGAAGCTTTTAAACAAGATAAGGGCTGAGATAGACAACGGAGATTTTCAACCTAAGACATACTTCCCTGATTCCCCTCTTTCAATTAACCAATATTCAAAACAATGGCTAAACGTTATAGACGTTAAGCCGAATACCCTCAAAGATTATAAGTACTCTGTAAACAGCTTCATTATACCGTTTTTCAAGAACAAGGATCTTCGTCATATCCGATACAACGATATTGTAGAATTTCATAAGTGGATACCACGATCCGAGAAAGGGAAATACAACGCAGTTTCATGCCTTCGGACAATGCTTAGATGGGCATGGAGAAACGAGGATATTTCGAAAGTACCACCCTTCCCCAGACTGAGCCAGGGTGAACCACCAGAGATAGAATATCTGACCTTAGAGCAACAGGAGATGGTTTTAAAACACATTCCTGAAAGGCACAGAGCCATATTCATGTTTGGGATGGAATACGGGGTAAGGATAGGAGAACTAAGGGCTATTCAATGGGATTGCGTTCAAAATGATGAACTGGTCATTAAAAGGGCGTTTGCCGATAATCAGTTGATGGAAAGTACCAAAACAAATAGGTCAAGGGTTCTTGGATTAACACCCTATGCAAAGAAAATATTGCAATCTTTGCCCATGACATCGAATACCTTTGTTTTTGTAAGGGAAGATGGGAGGTCATATACGAATAAAAACCTCAACAAAATATGGTCTGAGGCGTGCAAAAAGGCCGAAATAAAGAAAATCAAGTTATACAATGCCGTAAGACATTCCCTTGGATGCCAGTTACTGGATAAGGGCTTTGAATTTGATAAGGTGCAAAAGGTTCTCGGTCATACAAGACCGGAAATGACCCGAAGATATGCCAGACGGTCAAACGAGAGCATAACCGAAATGTTGGTTGATAGACGTGCCAAGGTTATTGAATTTAGTGTTAATGAAATGAATAAGAACTCATAGTATTTTTGTCAAATCGGGCATTAGGTGCATGCAGTAAATGTTACTCTGTGTTTTATTTGTCTTCTATTGAAAATTCTATTTTTGTTATTTTGGTTCTTTCAGTGGCTGTGGGAACTCTTTGAACGCTTGCCCCTACTGAGCCTCCATCAAGTTTTATTTCCCCATCTGCGGATATTCCCTGAAAAGCAAAGTCCCCTATCTTTGATATTTCACTTTCAGTCATTTTTATAACTATTTTGTCATTATTCTTATCATATTTATAATTTTCTTTTATAAGGTCAAAACAGGAGGTTAGAATGTTGGCATCTTGTTTTGTTACTAATGGGGCTACAAGACCTGATATTACGGAACTTTCTGTAGAGAGGGGAAATGTAAAAGATTTTGGCGTACCATCTGTTGGAGTTGCGATTACAGAGAATTCATCATCTTTATATTTTGACATGACAGATTCGCTCCTTTTTAGAGGTCATTTAGAGGTCAATAATAAAAGTATAACTAATTAATATTATTGCATAAATTGGTGGAGGCGGCGGGAGTCGAACCCGCGTCCGGAAACATTCCACTGCAGCTTCTACGTGCGTATCCTCTGATTTAAATTCGCGCTTGAGAACTCCCAGGGGAAGGATTAATCACGCGCTATCTCGATAGGGTTTCACCTTTCTCCCCTCGAGAATGGAAGATCGGCAATCCTGCCTCGTTGACGCCCTCATCTGACCCGACAGGCAAGATCAGGAGAACGGAAGCCGACTAAGCGGCTACAGCGTAATCGTAGTTGTCTGCGATTAAAGTTTTCCTACCTATTTAACGAGGCCTGTAGGAACCTCGGCACGCTTCTACAGCTTCAACTATCCCCGTCGAAACCGTATCGCCCCCAATAAATGAGGAGAATTATAAAAGACCTTGTGCCTATACTATAGACACTTACCACACTGAAGTCAAGGTGTATGGGGGGCTTATATCAACTCCAATTCCTCGATTTGAATCCCCTCTCCATCTCACGCCGGTCTTCTTTTCTTTTTAAATCGGCCCGCTTGTCATAGAGTTTCTTGCCCTTTCCGAGCCCGAGCTCTATTTTTACCCTTCCTTTTACAAAGTATGCCTTCAGAGGAACCAGGGTAAGCCCCTTTTCCCGTGTCTTGCTGTAAAGTCTCTTGATCTCTCCCTTATGAAGGAGGAGCTTTTTTTTCCTCATCGGGTCATGGTTTGCAATGTTTCCGTGAGAATAGGGTCCGATATGCATATCATGGAGATATATCTCTCCATCCTTAATACGGGCATAACTGTCCTTCAGGTTTCCCATCCCTTCCCGGAGGGCCTTTACCTCGGTGCCAACCAGCACTATGCCTACTTCGTAGGCGTCCTCTATTGCATAGTTGCGACGTGCCAGCTTATTCTGACATATAATTTTCTCAGAGGATTTCTTTTTCGCCAACTTTTCCGTCTCTCTCCATATCAAGAGAAATCTCTTCGATATTGTGAATCTCCCCGCCTACAAGGCTGGGCTTGCGGGTGCGCTCTCGGTCATTATCCCCCGACACTGCCACGACCTCTTTCGTAAGGAGATACTCAGTCTTTACATGCGTCATTGATTTAAATATATTCTCGCGGATATCTTTGTTATCCTTTTCCAGCTCATTCAGCAGATTTTTTATATACATTCTCTTGGAGATCCTGCTGGTGGGACATCTGTTTTCCATGGTTGGAAAAAGCTGTTCCCTGGCATATTTCTTGACCAGTTCCTCCGTAATGTATGCGAGTGGACGGATAATATGAAATTTACCTCTGAATATGGATTGGTTCGGAACCATAGTGCTGATTTCACGGGCATAAAACATGTTAAGCAGCAATGTTTCTATAATATCATCCTTATGGTGTGCAAAGGCGATTTTGTTGCAGCCATAATCTTCGGCAATCTCTATTATTCTCTTCTTTCTCAACCGCGAGCATAAGAAACAGGGATTCTTCCTGTTTTTATCGCTGTGAGAGAAGGTCCCGATATCGGTTTTTTCCATCACATATTCGTATCCGCCCCCATTGAGGTATGTTTCCAAGGCTTTGTAGGTTTCATAATCCTCGTCAAAACCAAGATCAATGTTAACGGCCAGGACCGAGTAGGAAGGTAAAAAGAGCATCGGGGTCCGTATAAGATCAAGAAGCACAAGACTGTCAAGCCCCCCCGAAACACCGACAAGAACCCTGTCCCCCTCATCGATCATTCCATAATCGAGGGCCGCCTTTTCCAGCCACTTTTTCAGATGCAGATATAACTTTGTCTCCTTCTTTTCCATCAAAACCCTGTCTTTCCCCTTAACTGACTGCTAACTGACTGCGTGCAGTTTTACTTTCGCCGTCCATATGAACGGCCCATTCTTACCATGAAGCTTTGACCCTATGCAACGGAGAAAGTGGCCTCGATTGGCAGCTTTTCATATCACGAGAGTTTCTGAGTCTCAGGGTAAAAAGTGCAAAGCATCATTTACAACAAGTAGATCGGGTGCGCGCTGAGAGTCAATAATTACGAGTATTTCAGGGCAATTAAAAAATATTTTTTAAAAAATGTTTGCATTAAAATTTTTTTGTGTGTATACAAAATACAAATATTGGAGTAAAAGGGGGCGTTTTTTTAGATTTTCTTTTTCTCATTTTTCTTCATCCAAAGGTATTGACAGAAAGTTCATTACCTTAAAATTTACCGAATATCATCAGCTCTCCAAAATAGGTTAAATGGTACGGACTTTAAATGTTCATGCAGAATTGCCTGCAACTCGTAGACGGAAATATATCGGAATTACTACGGTATATTGAAAAACAATTGTATAGCGAAATCCATGCGTTTCTGATTTTCATTTTCGCCGGAGAGTACAACAAATGATCCCTATTTTAATAAATTCATCTGAACCTATGCTCAGGGTCAGGGTCGTAACCGTCAAGGATTATTCCGATGCCGCCCTCAAGCGTCTGCAGGAAGCAGGAGTCCTTCATGTCGAGGAAGCAGAAGAGCTGAGTCCTATCGACAAAGAGGCCATCGAAAGAGAAAGAAACCTGACGAGGACGGCTCTCGGTCATATCAATGATATCCTTGATAATATAGCAGACGAAAGGACCGTTTCCATACCGGCAGAACCGGTATCCCGTCCCCTCGATGAAATCATGACGGACGTAAAAAAGCTTCGAGGCATATTTTCTAAACTCACCGAAAGACAGGACGCCCTGAGAGCGGATATTGCGAATCTTGAAGCGATGGGAAAATATCTCGGCATTCTTGCAGGTGAGACAGAAGCAACTCTCAGAGATCTTCAATATTCCGGAAATTATCTCTTCACCAATGTGCTCGCCCTCTCCGAAGAATCCTATAAAATTTTTATCGACAGGACACATGAATATCTGCTCAACACCATCTCAGCCTCTCAGGAGGGTGAGGTGGTGATATATTTCATCGCCCGGACAAAAGATCGCACGGCAATAGAAAACGTCATACGGAGTCTCGGTATTACAGTCCTTTCGATACCTGACAAAGATATGACGCTGAAGGAATTCACCGAAAAGAATACCGAGATACTGGGCAGACAGAGAATTGCTCTTGAGGAAGCAGGGCGTGAATTACAGACGGCAATAGGAGACAATCTGGAAGAGATCGTCTCCATACGGGAAGTGCTTGAGGAAGAAAACGAACGATTCTCGGTTCTCGAACATGCCTGTGAGGCACAGTATGTGACACTGGTCGAAGGTTGGGTGCCCGAAAGCAGTGCGGCAACGATAACCTCGGGCCTGAAGGACATCCTCGATTATTCCTTCGTGGAGATAAAAAAACCGACATCGACGGACGAACCACCCACAAAACTCAGAAACCCCAAGGGCATTCGGCCCTTCGAAGTTATCGTGAGTCTCTTCAGCCTGCCCAAATATGGAGACTGGGATCCAACGCCAAGCGTGGCTTATTTCTTCGCCTTCTTCTTCGGCCTCATGCTCAATGATATGGTCTACGCCCTGGGACTTCTCGTACTCGCCAGGTTTCTACTTGATAAACTGGTTGACGACCCGACAACGGAAGGCACCCGGTTGTTCAGACGGGTATTGTATACAAGCGGAGGGGTCGCCCTCGCCTTCGGAGTGATTTCAGGGACATATCTCGGTGATTTTCTCAGCATGTTTTTCGGCATCAGTCTGAAGAAACTGGCCCTGGTCGAAACAATTCAGACACAACTTTCCGATCCCATCTCATTTATCATCCTCTCCCTTATTATAGGCCTTATTCACCTGAATATCGCCCACATTCTCGGACTTGTAAAGGGAGTAAAAGAAAAAAGCCCGGGAATGGTATTGAGCAAAATCGGCCTCTTTCTCGTTCAGATTTTCGGCATTCCCTATCTCTTTAAATCGATGCTTGCCATTGAGCTCCTCACCATGAGTGCCGCCACCTATGCCATCTTCATCTATCCCCTTATACTCGGGGTGGTATTGATTATTGTGGGTGCATTCATGCAGATGGGTGGTCTGGGTGCCGTTTTCTGGATATTCGATCTTACGGGCATACTGGGAGATGTCATGTCATACTCACGGCTGGCAGGGGTGGGTCTCGCTACTTTCTATCTCGCCTCGTCCTTCAATCTGCTTTCAGAATGGGTATCCTCCACCGTTTCCACGGCGGTACCAGGGATAGCTGGCATCGTCCTGGCCTTTATCATCGGCTCCATACTCCTTTTGATGTTCCATGTATTTAATCTGCTTTTGAGCAGCCTGGCTGCTTTTATTCACTCCCTCAGGTTGTGCTTTGTGGAATTCCTGTTGAAATTCTATGAAGGTGGCGGACGGGAATACGCCCCCTTTCACCTGAGACTTCGGAGAGAAATTGTCGTAGGTAAAAAATCTTAAAGAGAGGTGAAAAATATGACTGTAATACAAGCTTTGGCCACGATAGGTGGTGCGATTGCACTAATAGGGGGTCTGGTCGGGTCGGCAGTGGGAATTGCCATGGCCGCATCCGCGGGGCTGGCTACTCTGTCTGAGGATTCCAGCCAGTTGAGGAATGTCATCGTGCTGGCATCCATGCCAATGACTCAGAGCTTTTATGGTCTTATTATCCTGATCATCATACTCACCGTTGTCTTCCCGAAGGTTGCGGCTGCAGGGATCGGCGTCGGTATCGGGGTGCTCACTATCGGAATCATGGCGGGCTTCGCTGAGATATTTTCCGCAATGTATCAGGGATCGGTCTGCGCCTCCGGAATCGCACTCTTGCCGAAGACCAAGGGCCGGATCCTGACCGCGTCAATGATGCTCGCCGTTTTCGTGGAGCTGATCGGAGTGCTCGGTCTTGTCTTTACCATTATGGCACTCAGCATATTAAAGCTCATGTAGAAAACAGAAAAGGGTGACTGCTATGGAAACTGATAAAATCAGGGAAGCTATCCTCGACAAGGCACGGGAGGAGGCGAAAGAGGTAATAGAAAACGCGGAGGAAAAGGCCCGGGAGATGCTCTCACAGGCGGAGAGCCAGAAGGACAAGCGGTATGAGGAGGAAAAGAAAAAGATCATCGCCGAGGCCAATCGTGAGTCGTCGAAAACCCTCGCCCAGGCCTCGCTGAAGGCCCTGCAACAGATCCTGCAGATAAAGGATGGCGTTGTCAAAGAAGTCCTCTCGAAAGTAAAGGAGGGGCTATCCAATGAAATAAAAGATAAATCCATGTTCGCCCGCCTGATAACAGAAACGGTCGATGCCTTTGAATCGGAAGAAAAACTGAGAATCCTTGCCGCTTCCAAGGACCTGAAGATTGTCGAGGAGGTAATCGGGGAGAGCGAAACGCTGAAAGACAGGGTGGCGGAAGTAAAGGAAATTGAATGTCTCGGCGGCATACTTGGTGAAACGTTGAATGGCATGGTGAGTATTGATAATACCTTCGATATGAGACTTGAGATGCTGATACCGAAAATCCTGCCGGAAATCGGCAAGAAACTCTTTGGGAGTTCATAACTGTGAATCAGATCAACACCCGCTACGCATTCACATCAGCCTACCTCAAGGGTGAGGAGGCCAGGAGCATATCGGCCGAGCATATCGACGGCATGTTTCAGAGGTCCATGTCCCTTCAGGATATCCTGGATTCCATACGAGAAACCGATATCGGAGCGTATCTTCTGGAATTTAACGTGGGAGGAACCAAGACCTTTGATGATACCGACGAGTTCCTCTGGGAATACTTTAGGGGGTGCCTGGAACGACTGAAGAGATTCGAGATACCGAGAGATATGGTTCGAATGCTGGATTCATACATAAAAAAATACGATATCGCCAATATAAAGACGTCCCTCAGAGGCGTGTTGTCAGAAAAGACAGCCGAGATGTCTCCCCTGGGAACTCTCTACAGCGAGGGATATCTTGAGGCATTATCAAATGCGAAGAGCATAGAGGAAATATCGGAAGTTCTCGAATCCTGCAAACTTGATGACTATTCAGCGATTGTCAAAGACATCAGGGAGAAGGAGGCACGGTCTACCTTCGAAGGCGAGTTCAGGCTTGAAAGTCTGTACTATACAACGTTGCGCTCGTCACTTAAAGATATGAGTGACGGGGGTGTCCTTGCAAAGTCCCTCGGCATCATGATTGACCTTGCCAATCTTCAGGTGGTTTTTCGTTCGGCCCTCGGAAAAGGCAATCCCGGCATGGAAGATTTTATCCTTGATGGGGGGCATATGCTCTCCGCGAATACCATAAAGGAACTGTTGTCGCTCACTATGGCGGAAATAATCGGGAGACTTGAGGCCACCGAGTATCACCAGATGGCACGGGAAATCTCCAGAGGCTACGAAAAGGAGCAAACCATAGCGATCGTTGACAAGATAATGGGGGACTACAGATTCAGGCTCCTGAGAGACCTCCTCTCCCCCAGGGCATTGTCTCCCTGCAATCTGTTCTGGTATCTCATTATCAAAGAATCCGAGATACGCAACGTGAGAATAATCCTCAAATCACTTGAGGACGGAATACAGCTCTCGGACGTGAGAGACTATCTGGTAATCGCATAGCGTGAATAAAATGAAAGAAGTGGATATTGCCATAATAGGGACGAGAGATCAGACGGCACTCATGAGGCTTGCCGGTGTCGAACGTTACCTGATCATTGATGACGATGATCCGGACATGAAGGAGAAGGTGCGGGGTGCATTAAAAGATTTTTCGGCCGACCCCTTGATCGGGATCATCATGATACCGGAGGACTGGAAAGAGCATGTCGAGGACATACTGAAATCGATACGGGGGAGTAAAAAGGTGTCGACCGTCGTAATTGGAATCCCGGCTGGATACACCACCGAAAAAGAGAATGTCAAAGAATACTACCAGGCATATACACGGCGTTTAATAGGCTTTAACATAGAAATATAACAAAAGTGAGGCATGACCTATGGGTAAAATCTGGAGGATTTCAGGGCCCGTCGTAATCGCTGAGGAAATGAGGGGATCACAGGTTTATGAAGTGGTCGATGTCGGCGATGACAGACTCACGGGAGAGATTATCGGACTTGAGCAGGATAAAGCCGTCATACAGGTCTATGAAGACACCACCGGTCTGAGGGTCGGCGAACCCGTCGTGGGAACGGGCGAAATCTTGATGGTGGAACTGGGCCCCGGCATTGTGGGAAACATCTATGATGGCGTACAGAGATCCCTGGTCACGATGATGGGCGATATCGGAGATTTTCTTCTCAGGGGTGCCCGTACCGACGCACTTGACCGTGAGAAAAAGTGGCACTTTACACCCTCAGTCAAGGCAGGGGATGAAGTGAACGAGGGCGATATAATCGGCAGTGTGCCCGAGACAGGCCTCATCGAACACAGGATTATGGTACCCATCGGCATTCAGGGAAAGGTCCTGGAGATATCAGAGGGGGATTTTACCGTTGAAGACACGATCGCAATGCTCGAATATGATGGCCAGAAGAAACCCCTCACGATGATGCAGCGGTGGCCGGCAAGGAAACCGAGAATCTATAAAGAAAGATTTCCTCCCGAAGACCTCCTCGTAACGGGAACACGGGTCATGGACTATCTCTTCCCCCTGGCACTGGGAGGAAAGGCCGCGATTCCCGGCGGATTCGGAACGGGGAAGACAGTGAATCTGCAGCAGATGGCCCGGTGGTCGCAGACGCACCTCAACATTTACGTGGGATGCGGTGAACGCGGAAACGAGATGGCAGACGTCCTTTACAGCTTCAAAAAACTGAGGGATCCCGCCACCGACAGATTACTGCAGGAAAAGGAAATATTTATCGCCAACACCTCGAACATGCCCGTCGTGGCACGTGAAATAAGCATTTACACCGGCATCACCATGGCAGAATACTTCAGGGACATGGGATATGACGTCCTCCTCGTGGCAGACTCTACGTCAAGATGGGCGGAGGCGATGAGGGAAATAGGGGCAAGACTTGAAGAAACCCCGGGGGAAGAGGGATTCCCCACCTATCTCGGGTCCAGACTCGCCTCTTTCTACGAAAGATCGGGAAGGGTTCAATGTGTCGGCAAACCGGAGAGAATGGGCTCAGCTACGGTTATCGGCTCCGTGAGTCCTCCCGGGGCCGACTTCAGCGAACCCGTCACGCAGGCAACCCTCCGTATCGTTGACGCCCTTTATTCTCTCGATGTCGCCCTGGCAAACAAGCGACATTTTCCGACCATAAACTGGCTCCAGAGTTACAGCCTCTATTCGGAATCGGTGGACAAGTGGTGGAATAAAATCAGTCCCGATTATACCGACGTCAGGAACAGGACACTGATCATTCTGCAGAACGAAGCGGAGCTTGAAGAAATCGTGCGGCTTGTAGGGCCTGAAGCACTGCCGGAGGATGATAAATTGCTCCTTCTGGTAGCGAGGATGATCAGGGAAGACTTTCTCATGCAGAGTGCATATCATCCTGTTGATACCTACTCGTCTCCCGAAAGATCTCATATGATGCTGAGCACAATCATAAAATTCTATGACTTGGCGAAGGAACTATCCGAGTCGGGAATGCTGGTGAGTGAGATATCCGCTCTGAAGCATGTGCAGAGAATATCCCGCATGAAGGATGTTCCTCATGAAGAGTTTGAAAAATACGTAAAGGATTTGCGGGCCGATATGGAAAAAATGACGATAGAGCAGGAAGGGGGGATGTAATGGAATCTCTTCAACTCTTTACGAGACAGACAAAGGCAATCAGTACCGCCAGAAGATCGCTGCTTCTGATAGAGAGCATCCCTGGTATTAGATTTAACGAGATCGTTGAAGTTGAACTGGGCACCGGGGAAACGAGAACGGGGCAGGTCATCGAGGTGGGAAAAACGACGACCGTTGTACAGGTATTCGGCGGTGTCAGCGAGGTTGACCTCCTCAACAGTCAGGTCCGATACAAGGGTGAAACCCTTAAGCTTCCCGTCTCTCCCGATATTCTGGGAAGAATCTTCGACGGAAGCGGTAACCCCATAGACGGCGGGCCTCCGATAATAGCTGACAGTTATCTGGATATTAACGGAATACCGGCAAATCCGGCATCCCGGATGCCCCCGGCGGAATTTATCGAGACGGGGATTTCCGCCATCGATGGCCTCAACGTCCTTGTCAGAGGGCAGAAACTCCCTATATTCAGCGGTTCCGGACTGCCACACAATAAGATAGCCGCCCAGATACTGAGACAGGCTGCCCTTCGAGGGAAAGCCGAAGAGTTTGCCATAGTCTTCGGCGCCGTCGGCGTCAGCTACGACGATGCAGCCTATTTCATATCAAATCTTGAAGAAACGGGGGCTCTCAGCAGGGCCGTCGGGTTCATCAATACGGCATCGTCTCCCGTTATCGAGAGGCTATCAACGCCCAGGCTTGCACTCACCGCGGCAGAATACCTTGCATGGGAACAGGATCTTCACGTCCTCGTCATTTTAACGGATATTACCAATTACTGTGATGCACTCCGGGAACTTGCCGCCATGAGGGGCGAAATACCGAGCAGAAGGGGATATCCCGGATATATGTATACAGATCTCGCCTCCATGTATGAAAGGGCGGGCAGAATCGCGGGCCGGGAGGGATCGGTGACAATTCTCCCCATTTTGACCATGCCTGACGATGACATAACCCATCCCATCGCAGACCTTACGGGGTATATCACAGAGGGACAGATCGTGCTTTCCAGGGCCCTGGAGAGGAAGAGAATCTACCCACCCATTGATGTATTCCTTTCCCTCTCAAGGATGATGAAGGAGGGAATTGGAGAGGGAAACACGAGAGAAGACCACAATAACGTATTCATGCAATCATACGCAGTCTATGCGGAGGGCAACTATCTGAGAGAGATCTCAACGGTTATCGGCTCCGAAGCATTAAGCGACAGGGATAGAGTCTATCTGGATGCGGCAGACAGATTTGAGCAGGAATTTATCTCACAGAACGAATTTACCAGGCGCTCCGTTGAGGAAACCCTGGGAACGGCGTGGAATATCTTTTCCATGCTCCCCCGGGAGGACCTCAAGCTGATCCAGGAAGAATACATTAAAAAATATCTGCCGGAGGCGCCGAAAGCGTGAGCCGGATAAGAAACTCTTAACGTTATAGTGATGCACTGGAAATAGACTATGGGAGTAAAAGTACAGGTAACGAGACCAACGAAGATGGAGCTCACGCGGCTCAAACGAAGGCTCAAGCTCGCCACGAGAATACAGAAAATCGTGAAAGACAGGCTCTCCATACTGGTCATGGAATTTATGCAGACGGTGAGGGAATGCGCCTCCATAAAGGAAAGCCTGCTCGATGAATTTGCAGAGGCCTACAAGGGTTTGTCTTTGTCTACCGGCTATCACGGTTATATGAATTTAGAACAGGAACTCATGGTATCGGAGAAGGACATCAGGATTAATGCCGGAACACGAAATGTGGCAGGGGTAAGGATGCCTATTTTCGAGATAGAAAAGTCCGAATCCCTGCAGGCAAAGTCGCGTCCTATGATCGACACCTCATCCATACTGGATCGCAGCATAGAGCTTTCACAAAAATGCCTCGAAACACTGATCCAGCTGGCAGAACTCCAAAACTCTCTCGACTTATTAGGGACAGAGATCAACAAGGTAAAGAGGGTGAATAATGCGCTCGAGTTCATTGTAATACCGGGTATCGACGCAACGATAAAGTATCTTACCATGAAATTTGAAGAGCGAGACCGTGAAGAAGTGGCACGACTCAAATATGTGAAGCAGTTGATTGAAAAGAAGGAGGCCTATGCCTTCTGATAAAGAGTCCGACGGTTTTATGTCAGACTATCTGAAAGGTGAACTCAGGACACTGAATGCTCAGTTGCCGCGCCGGCAAAAATCGCTCGGGGCACTCCGGAAAGAAGAGCATCCACATGTAGACTGCAATGACGGCAGTCCACACTATTTCAAGAAGGATGAGATCGAGTATCTTGCGGAGATATTGGATGAGAATGAACAAAGCTCCCTTCTGCTCCCGATTATCCTTGAAATAAAATCGGACGAAACGGGGATAATTATACGGTCGAAAGAGGGAATTGAGGCGAAAATATTTACAAAAATCCTCGGGATGGAAGTATCATGTAGGGACGACACGGTAAGAATATTTAAACCGCAGTTAGGCATTATCAGGAAGACGTTAAAGACAACGACACAGTATGTTTTTCTTTAACGAAATTCTCAAATATTGAAGCTCCCCGCCGCATAAAGCGGGGAATGCGCTTGCTGTTCAGTTCATTGTATGAAAAAAAGCCGAGAAGAAGGAGGTGCGTCATGAAAGTATTTGCCGACAAGCTCATCAACATTCTGGAAAGCCATAGAGAAGAAATTTCACAGCAGTGGTGCAAGGCCGTGAGATCGAATCCCCGAACACCTTCTTATCATCCCATGGAAAAAGAAAAGTGCGTTGTCCACGCAATAAATTTTTACAAAAACCTGAAGAAAATTTATTTCAGCGAAAAACCCTATGCCGAGCTGCGCGATTACTTTATAAAGTATGCCTCTGAAAGCTATAAAGAGGGCATTCCCCTCCATGAAAGCGTATATGCACTCATTATGATGAGGCGGCACATGTGGCTTTACGCCGACTTCCAGGCACCTTTCCTCACGTCGATAGAACACCATCAGGCTGTGGAGACCATAAACAAAACCATACGTATATTCGACCATGGAATATATCTGGTTATACAAAAATATCTCGAATTAATTGAAGATAAAGAAAAATAACGTGAAGGGAGATTCAACTATGCCCGGAGATATGCAGACCACCATAAGGGAAATAGAAAGCGCTGCTGAAAAACTTATTGAAGAAGCCAGGGCCAAGGCAAGGACTATCCTTGAGGATGCACGGGTAAAGGCAAAGAGCATCCTTTCCTCAGAATTACCTGTTGACGAGGTGGAAGGCGAAAAAAACAAAATCATTTCCGAGGCCCAAGAGAAAGCGCGCAAGGTTATAGAGGAGTCTCAAAAGAAGGCATCCAAACTCAAGACAAGTTCATCCAAAATAGTAGACGAAATTGTAAAACAAATTTCAGGCAATATAAAAGGAGAGATGTAAAAAAGGAGAGCTATGCGAGGAGCCAAAGGCCGGTTTCCACATTTTGGCTTCTCGCAACCTTTCATCCATACCGTGGTAAATCCCCGATTCTTTTCCTCTCGGGCAACTATCGTCTTGAAAATTCTCTTCCATAAGTATAAAAGAATACCTCAGTTAAATTTATAGGATTTATCCTTCAGAATGAAGCTCTTCGAATCGGGGCTTCGAGGAAGCTCTGGGTTGTAAGCTACATTTTTATACTATGCGTTCGCTATTCGGTTCACGATAGAGATCATAACTATTCTTTTAAATCATCTATAAGGGAGAGAAATCATGACTGAAATAATCGATGTCTATGCACGGGAAATACTCGACTCGAGAGGGAATCCCACCGTCGAGGTCGAGGTAACACTGAGTTCGGAAATCACGGGGAGGGCTTCAGTGCCATCGGGCGCTTCCACGGGCGAACATGAAATGCTCGAACTGAGAGATGGCGATGCTGATCGTTATCTTGGAAAGGGTGTCCTCGATGCCGTTGAAAACGTAATGTACAAAATAGGACCCACGATAATCGGCATGGACTGTCTCATGCAGGAAGAGATCGACTACGCCATGATCGAGCTTGACGGAACGGAAAACAAAGGCGCTCTCGGCGCAAATGCAATACTCGGGGTCTCCCTGGCATGTGCAAAAGCGGCGGCTGAAGCAACGGGACTTCCTCTCTACCGGTATATCGGAGGAGTTTCGGCACGAGACCTTCCCGTTCCGATGATGAATATCCTCAATGGCGGGCAGCACGCCGATAACAATGTCGATCTGCAGGAATTTATGATTATGCCGGCAGGGGCACCGAATTTCAGGGAAGGTCTCCGGATGTGCAGCGAGATTTTTCATCATCTCAGTTCCGTTCTCAAGGGAAAGGGATATAACACGGCAGTTGGTGATGAAGGAGGATTTGCCCCCAATCTGGGTTCCAACGAAGAGGCGCTTTCCTTGATCATGGAGGCCATTGCAACGGCACACTACGAGCCGGGCAAAGACATCTTTATCGCCCTCGATCCGGCGGCAAGTTCATTTTACCGTGACGGAAAATATATACTATCGGCTGAAAAGAAGCCGGAGAAGAGCGCCGAGGAAATGGTAAAATTCTACGCGGATCTGACAGAGCGATACCCGATTATATCCATCGAAGATGGCCTTGCCGAAGATGACTGGGATGGGTGGAAATTGCTCACCGACGAGCTCGGGAAAAAGATCCAGATCGTTGGAGATGATCTCTTTGTAACCAACAAGACCAGGCTCGACAAGGGGATATCCCTCGGCGTGGCAAACTCCATTCTCATAAAACTCAACCAGATAGGAACGCTTACCGAAACCCTGAAAACCATTCAGAGGGCCAAAGAGGCCGGGTATACGACCGTCATCTCGCACCGGTCGGGCGAGACGGAAGACAGCTGTATCGCCGACGTGGCAGTCGCCATGAACTGCGGCCAGATAAAGAGCGGTTCCGCCTCGAGAAGTGAACGTCTCGCAAAATACAACCAGCTCTTGAGGATAGAAGAAGAACTGGGAGAAAGTGCCGTCTACAGAGGGAAAGATGCCTTTTACAGCATTGGATAATTAAAAAGGGGCGGATCAATGATCCGCCCTTTTTATTTTCTAAGCATAAACTTGCGACATATCTAAATACAAGTTAACGCACCCCTGATGAAAAAAGTTATCTTTATCTGCACCCACAATTCCGCGCGATCTCAGATGGCGGAAGGTTTGCTCCGTCATTTGTACGGCGATAAATATGAGGCCTTCAGCGCCGGCACTTCACCGACAGAGATACATCTCCTGGCCGTGCGTGTAATGGACGAGATCGGCATCGATATCTCAGATTCCCGCTCAAAGAGCATCAACGAGTATCGAGATGAGATATTCGACTACGTCATTACCGTCTGCGACCATGCCAGGCAAACCTGCCCCTTCTTTCCCGCGGCGAAAGAAAATCTTCACGCAGGCTTTGAAGACCCGTCAGCCTTTGAGGGAACAGACGAGGCAAAACTGAGGAAATTCCGCGAGGTCAGAGACGAGACAAAAAGGTGGATAGAGGATTATTTTGGCAGGAAAGATTGACAGATTTTTAATAATAGCCGTTTCGGATTAGGCATTCCTCTCCGTAATGTATCCTGCATTGCCTAGTTCTTATTAGTTTTCTTATATCGTCCCGACACTCTTCTCAATCGGAAATATCTGTATCTCAAAAACAGAATGAATATTTGAACATTTCTGCCATCTGTTCGGAAAAATCGTGCTCTTCGCACATAAAAACACGTTCCCAAGGCACGAAGACATTATCGAAAAGACAGAGCATCTTAGAATCTTGGTTAAGGAGTCTGACCCCGTCAATCATGCCACCGCCTAATTTTCGCGTATCACCTGATTCATCCCCCATGAGGTAAGTGATTCCTTCGGTATCACTCGGTAACGCGAAAGAAAGGGCATACTTCTTCTTATTCTTATCGAACGACGATGTGGGAACGATTATTATTTCATGGGAATTCAAGGCATCTATTTCGCCAACCTTTGTCCCTCGTACAATAATCCCTTTTTCTCTTTTTTCGACCACATGCATGAGAAGATCGTCAGTACTGGGCCTCTCTGCCGGCAGATAATCCTCCTCTCGCGGATCAGACAGTGTGCCATTGCATGTCAGGTCATTATCGTGAACATATTTAAGATATCTTTGAAAACGCATATGATAGTCGGTACCATATTTGTCGTCAATTTCATCGGTTGTTAACGACAGGGCATTCAGTGCGTTCGCACTGATTGTACGGTGGAAGGAACTTCCGTTATTGCCGTTGAACAGTTTGTTCAGGCGGTCTTTTTTAATCAGATCCTCGATACACTGGCATATATGATTAAAGCGACTGATCTTTTCACCGGTAATGTGTGATGTGGCGGTTGCTATGTCCACATATTCCGGTGTATGCGCCATCTCATATGTCATTGACAGTGTATTGAAAGATGGACTTACTACAGGATTGTCTGCACGATATTTTCCTCTCTTACCCCACATATAAACGAGAAAGTTCAGGTCTCGTATACTCTCTTCATATTGCTCTTTCGTCTTCACGGCATACACCCCCATGCTCTAGTAAATTATAGATGTTAGACTGTCCTAAAAGAAGGTTATGGAATCAGAATATCAAATCAAATACTGTCCCATAGTTCTTCACACGGTTATGTGAACCTCCCCGCCCACAGGGCGGGGCTTCCCGGCAAGGAATAGCTTATTTATAGTGCGCCCCTTGACCCCGCCTACAAGGCGGGGCTTGCG
>JAFGBH010000047.1 GCA_016933215.1 Deltaproteobacteria bacterium
ATATCGGTTCAACAACCGTAACACCGATATCTATAAATTGTTGTTAAAGAACTTCAGAAATAAACCGCTGTTCTAGTCTAGACCCATTAAAAATTCCTATGCCAATCTCTTCCTTATTAAAAATGAAAATATCAGGACTTTGAGCATGCAATTTTGCTTTTAATAACACTTCAACTTGGAAAAAAGCATAGATTGACGATAGGGTGATCGATAATTCAGAGATTGCCTTGTTGATTTCCTTAAACGCTTCGTTTTCTATAGATTTCTTTATTTGTTTTTTTTGGACAGACAGATTATCTTCTCTGGATTTAGTTAGCTGTATTCCCAAAATTATAATTGCTAATAACCAACCGGTACATGTTAAAAATGCATATAGAATATCCTTTGTTGGCAAAGACCTTAAAAGACTTACACCTATTAGTATCCCAATATATAAGTATAATACTACTCTGATTGAGATAAAATCTATTGAGTTATTTCTAAAAATGTCTCTAATCATACAGATCTTTGTAAGCCTTTGCTGAGATTGATATTTACGAAAATAAACCGCTAATCATTGAAATTATAAAAGCAATTAGAAGGCCTATTAACCATATGCCCAGAGCTATTAGTGAAGCTTTGTAGGCTGTATCAACAAACAGCCATTTGAAAGATTCAAAGTCAATGTATGCAAACACAGCAAGAATAAGAATCCATATCCACCAAGGAACACTTTTAATGCTTTCGAATAACCCTTCTTTCCCAATTAACAATTCATTTTTACAATGAGGGCATTTAGTAAATAAGTAATCCTCCAAAACTTTATCTTTTCTCTTCTTGTATGTATCAATTAATAATTTCATAATAAGAAATGTTTTCTTGCATAATTAATTGAGAATTCACTTTAAAGGGATTGTTTTTGTATATTCTTTTGTCTTAACTATGACATCGACCTCCCCAGTAACTTGGTCACACCGAACAACTACTAATCCATCGGAAGACATTTTATCTGAGAAATATAATATCTGTTAGCCGTAAAACGCCCGATAAAGAAGCCTATAATTAATGCCAATATCGTAATTAAGATAACGATTGTGCCTTTATTCATTTCGCTCCTCATCATCTTTTGTTTTTTTAGAATAATTAAAAATATCTTTAAAAGTTTCATTTATTCCAGCAAATAAAATAAGCCAGCATATGAACGAGATTATTCCTGAAAATAATCCACCATAGTCGTTCGTGAAAAATTCGAAAAAAGTACCGAATTTAGTTTCAATGATTTTAGATAGAATCCAATCGCCCGGATAAAAGTATAGTAAATGCAGAAGTTCCCAAATGTCGCTTATTGTGAATATTCCATCTCCATTAATATCCATGGCAATGTCCAAAACTCAATCGCTCAATTAATCTTTATTATTAAGTTTTTCTACTCGTATTATTTTTTCTAAAACCATAATGTATAATAAACAAAAACCCTGCCTCTTTTTGAGAAACAGGGTTGCTACAGTCCGACCATAATTCCCTCTCTATGAAAACTTAGGTCAATTGTTAAAGCTAAAACAGAACAAATTTTTAATAAAACCGAAGAGAAGAATATAGCCAATGAAAATATTAGTCAAGGACTTTAAGGAATTATGAAAAAATATCGTTACTGGGCCTTGGTTTATTTGCAAATTGTATTCAAGGTTTTTAGTGGTAATGATGAATTTTTACATTCATTCGCTTGCGAAGATTTGCAGGCGTAATATTTGATTCTATGTGCTCCTGATTTTTCCATCGGAAGATTCCCACATTACCGTCCCGGTTGCCGCCGTAAATAATATAGAAAACATAAACTTAGCCTATATACTCACTTCTTGTGATCCTTTTCACTATGAAAGTGTGATGCTCAACATTTGTTTTATATCGATGATCTGGTAAAAAATTTGTCAACAGAGCGAAAAAGGAATTTACTTTTGGGCACACAATCAATCGGAAGTAAAAGACGACGAAGAAACCACGTTCTCAATTTCATACAGTAACCTGAAAAGGGCAAACCATTCGAAAGGATGGGACGCAAAGCCGCTGGCCTAAGTTCCGGATGACCGGAATAGGGTAGCAGGGTTGCCAGGCGAAATCAGCATTTTCCGGTGTTGACCTTCGCTGGGCGAACAATGTTTCACCGAGGAGGTGTTGATATGAAATTCTCCTACCTGTTGGAGAGGTACTTTCCGGGCGGTAACCTCAATCTATTCATGGTAAGTGTTGCCATTATCGCAATTTTCTGCATGCTTTCACTTGTCACCATTGAGACCAGTCATGCGGCGGGATTGACGGCAACAGCCAAACATTTTACCGGAGTCGGTACCAAAATATCTGAAATGGGCGGCTCATTCGCCACACATGGCAAGGTCGGATTAAGCGCCTCCTCGCTTCTTTTCAGACGACCGAGCGTGAAGGCATACCGGTATCACCATGAACGGTTTAAAATGCTTAAAATGACAATGGGATGGATCCTTGCGCCTGTGTATTACATTTTCAAATATCCTAAGGCCTCCTTATGCTTCTTTTTCTTGATTACTCTGTTTCTTGCTGTGCTTGATGAATTCCTGTATCGATACAGGAGATATCCGGGTTTCGCTGAAGAACCAAGGGGTGCTATCGCTGCCTCTTATGATGGAGGCGTTAGTTACGCCCTTGCTGCGAATCAATATTTCTTCAAACCTCCCGTGCCTGAAGAGATAATCAATGAAAGATATGGTAATAGCGAAGAGTCTGACTATTCGCTCCTTGCGAACAGTCTCATCGCACAGGAACCTATTATATACGACGATAAGATAGCATTGCCGTACCCTTAGTTGTTAAAGCGGGATCCGGCATGGTGTCCTCTTGATCGAGGGGCGGGTACATTTTATATCGGGATTTTTCTGGACCAGCGCGAACCCGCCCCTCGGCCATCTTCTCCGAAAATCCTCTCGTAACTCATAATGTTACTCGTTACGATTTTGCACTTCAGGATTCAAGGCCTGTTGCCTGACGGATAGCCAGAACCAGTTTGTCCGGCTCGTCGGTTCCGATGCGAAAATGTTTGCCCGATCTGAAGGTAAGCTCGACGGCATCGAGACCGGAGATGTTGAAGAGCCAGCCGTGGGGGGTGTATCTGATGCCCCAGCCGTAATACCACCGATTCCTCACGGCTTTTACTTCCGTAATCTCGGTGAGGTCGAATATTTTTCGGATCAGACCGGAGCCGAACCAGCACCTGATTCGGCCGTCACCCACCTCGACAGTGAGTGAGAAAAATAGAGCGGCAATAATAACAAGAATTCCGAGAACAATGGCAGATGCCCACCTCCAGCCCTGAAAACTGGAGATAACAACCATGATGAATATTGTCGTGGCAAGGAGGGCGAGAAGCCATGTCCCCCTCTGCGTGTGTCTGTAGCCCCCGTCTGTCATGACTGCCTCTCTTTTCCTTTTACAAGGCGCTTCAGATCACCCGCGGTTTCAAGAATAAGATCCTTAATGTCCGTTTCTATTATGTAAAATGCCGGAACGAGAAGGAGCGTGATTAACGTGCCGAACATGACGCCGAATCCCAGGCTGATTGCCATTGGAATAAGGATGCGGGCCTGGAGAGATGTCTCGAAAATCATTGGTGCAAGCCCAAGGAAGGTGGTAACGGAGGTGAGAATAATGGGCCTGAAGCGCCGTACCCCTGCCTTCTGCACCGCCTCGATGAGGCTCATACCGCCATCGACCAGCCTGTTGGCGGTATGAACGAGAACGATAGAATCGTTGATTACCACGCCGGAAAGGGCGACCAGTCCGAACATGCTGATAAGGCTCAGCTTGTATCCCATAATGAGATGTCCCGCGAGGGCGCCCACAAACCCGAAGGGTATGGCGAATAGTACGACAAGTGACTGGACATAGCTCTTGAAGGGAATGGCCACAAGACAGTACATGACCAAGAGCGCCACGATGAATCCTGAAAAGAGACTACCAAGCGATTCGCTCGCGTCTTTTCTCTCACCCTCTGCAGTATAGGAAAGCCCCGGGTACTTTTCAACAAGCCTGGGAAGTTCGTTTATTTCCAGGGCCTCGGTCACCTTCTCGGCGCTCGTTTTGTCGAGTGCCACGTCGGAGGCGACATAAATGGTCCTCCGTCCGTTTGTCCTTGTGATCGAGGTGTAGGACGTGCCGTACTCCACGGAGGCGGCCTGTTCGAGGGGAATTTCACCCCCCTCGGGTGTGAGAAGCTTGAATTTTTCTATTGTGTATTCCGATGCCCGTTCATTCTCGGGAAGCCGTACCATGATTTTTATGGTGTCCCTCCCCCGCTGCTGCCGCAAGGCCTCGGACCCGTAAAAAGCGCCCCGTACCTGACGGGCCAGGTCTGAGGCCGTCAGTCCCAGGCTTCTCCCCTCGGGGAGTATGGAGAAATTGAGCTGGGGTTTTCCCCTGGCGAAACCATCGTCGACGTCGAGGGTACCCTCGTAGGTCTTGAGCCGCTCGGCAAGCTCCGTTGCCGCTCTTTCGAGGATGGTCATGTCAAGGTGGCTGAGCTTGATCGATACGGGTTTTACCTGCGGTGGTCCCAGAACCCCGGCGGTGAATCGCAGCGATTCAAGCCCGGGAATCTGCCCCACCTGGTCTCTCCAGAATTTTGAGAATTCAGATGCGCTTATATCCCTCTGATCGCTTGACACGAGATACACCACGGTCCTCACGGTATCGGAACCGCTAATGGTGGTAAGAAGCCCGTTTAAAATCTTCTCTCCCCCCTTTTCTTCGATAACCTTCATTGCTGCTGTTTCCAGCAAGGCCCGTACCCTTTGGGTATCCTTGATCGATGAGTCGAAGGGCAGATTGGCCTCGCTGATGACCCAGTCGGCCTCGGCATGGGGCGTCATGACGACCTGTATCCTTCCGCCTGCCACGAAACCGAAAGCCATGATAAGGAGGGCAATCCCTATGGCAAGACTTACCCAGCGGTTTCGTACTGCCCATCCCACCATGGGGCTGTAGGTTTTGTTGGCAAAGCTCACGATCCCCTCGGAGAACCAGGACTGGATCGCAGAGAGGCTTCCCCTGTCCTCCCTCTTACAGGTTGCGCCTTCCTTTACGCCGCCGAGATGGGCGGGCAGGATGAAGAGAGATTCGAAAAGGGAAAGACCGAAGACGATTATTACCACAATGGGGATGATACGGAACACCTTTCCCCAGTCACCCTGCACAAAGAGCATGGGGGCAAAGGCGACCATTGTGGTGAGTACCGAAAAGATGACCGGTACTGCCACTTCCCTGGCCCCTCTGATGGAGGCGGTGATGCAGTCCTCGCCCCGCTGCCGGTGTTCGAAGATATTTTCGCCAACGATAATGGCATCATCGACGACGATACCGAGGGTAACAATGTAGGCGAAAAGTGAGATCATGTTAATGGAGACGTCGAAGAAGGGAAGAAATAAAAAAGAGCCGAGAAAGGAGATAGGAATTCCCATACTGACCCAGAAGGCCACAGTGGGTTGGAGAAAGAGGCCCAGAAATATGACCACCAGGACAAGGCCGATGAACCCGTTGCGGACGAGGAGGTTGATACGGTCCCGGAAAATATCCGAATTGTCCGTCCATATGGCCGTTGTGACCCCCGGGGGGAGCGAGGGTGTGACCAGCTTCTGATATTCTTTCACCGCGTCGGAGACTTCCATCGGTGTCTGCATACCCACCCGGAAAATCCTGAGCATGACGGCCCGTGCTCCGTTGAAGTAGGCAAATTGGTCCACATCCTCGAATTTTTCGCTGATGGTGGCAATGTTGCCGAGCTTGACCTCGGTCCCCTCTTTTCCGGTAACAATGGTGATGTCTTCGAACTCGGGGGCGTAGTCGCGCCGTTCGTAGGTGCGAAGGAGTACCTTTCCCGCATCGGTGGTGATTTCGCCACCTGAGAGCTCCAGGACGGAACGCCTCACCACATCGGCGATCTGATCCAGGGTGAGGCCGTAATTGCGAAGATTTTCCTGCGGCACCTCTATACTGATCTCCAAGGGGCGTATCGATTCCAGTTCTGCCTGAGAAACCTCGTCGTATTCGAGAAGATCGTCACGAAACCGTTCGGCGAGATGTTTGAGGACGGCCTCTTCCACATTCCCATAGATAACGAGACGAAGCACATCATGGCGGGTAGAGGCGGTCTCTACGACGGGGTCTTCGGCATCGAGAGGGAAGGTGGCTATCCTGTCAACGGCATTCTGAATGTCGGAGGCGACTTCCTGTTTATCGGCGTCATAGAAAAGTTCGGCGGTGACAACTCCAAGACCTTCAGATGCCACGGATTTTATGTCTTTGATGCCGTCGATGCCGTCGATGGCCTCTTCAACGGCGAGGACGATTCCCTTTTCAACTTCCGTCGGCGAGGCGCCGGGATAGGGAACGGTAATAATTACCTGGCCCACGTCAAATTCGGGGAAGACCTCCTTTTTTGTGTAGGTCAAAAGAAGGATGAGCCCACCGATGAGAAAGACGAGCATGAAAATATTTGCCGCCACGTGATTCTGGGCCATCCAGGCAATGGGTCCCTGTTGTTCTTCCTTCATTCCCCTTTCCTCATTATCCTTTTTCTTCAGCTGCAGACGGGGTCTTATCTTCCCTGCCCTCTTCATTGCCGTCGAAGATACGCAGTTTCATGCCCTCGACGGGGGCCGGGATTCTGCTTGTGATAATCCGCACGATTTCCTGAAATCCGTTCTTTATAAATACGTCGTCCTCCCTGGTCCAGACAACCTCTACGTCCATGAATTGCAATCTGTCATCGGCGGTGAGGAGCCATACCCTGTTTCCTTCCCTCAGAGCGGCCCGGGGGATTGCACAGACGTTTTTCGCAAGTTGACCCTGAATTTCCACCTTCACATAGGAGCCGAGAAGGAGGGGGAAAACCGTTTCCTGCCCCTCTGACGTCAGACCGAGAGGATCTTTTACAGATACAATGATGCGGGCCATCCTCCCCTTCGGATCCACATCGCCGAGGAGTTGTCTCACCGTTCCCTCCCGCTTTACGGTGTAGTAGCCGTTTTTCTGAATAACAAAGGCAGGAGATCCTTCCGCGGAGTTGACGCCCGGTATGTTGATCCAGGCAAGATCACTCAGGGGAATCGATGCCTGGACCCAAAACTCGTCGGTGCCCACCATGGTGGCAATCTTTGTCCCCGGTGAAATGTACTGTCCCACGTCGGTGAATTCTTCGAGAATGAGGGCGTTGAAGGGGGCCCGTATTTCCGTTCTTTCAAGATTGAGAAGGGCCTTCTCAAGGGAACTCTCGGCCGATTTGAGTGATGCCTGTGAATCTTTCGCCTGGGGTATTCTCAGGGCGAGTTCCCTTCCCTCTTTGGTCGTTTCTATCTCTTCCTGAAGGAGATTCCATTCCCGTTCGGCTACTGCCTGGAGTCCCTTTTCTGTCTTTAAAGCCACCTGGGCTTTTGCCACAGCTGCTTTCTGCTGCTCCAGGCCGAGGAGGTAGTCGCGATTGTCGATACGGATCAATAGTTCGTTCTGTGCCACATGGGCGCCCGGTACCAGCGCTTCATTCTGCCATACCACCGTTCCCGAGACCTGAGGCTGTAAAACGATTTCACGAGCCGGAATCAGTGTGCCCATGGCACTAACGATGATCCGTTGATCTTTGAGACATGTTTCTATGATTTCCACCGGTGGGGTCACTACGGACACGGGTTTTCTCGCCGCCTTCGGTTTTGTATAGATGAGCGCCATGCTCACCGCCAAACCGGCACTGATTATCAGAATAACAATCAAAAATTTGTAAAATGATCTCACTTGTTCTCTCCTGTGGTGTTTCGTTTGTCCGTATTTCTTTCCAGTCCTGATGTCCAGGTTCCCCCCAGGGCCCTGCATAGTTGTATGCGGTATGAAACAAGCTGTTTTTGTGCCGTGAGAAGATTACTTTCGGTTTCCTGGTGTGTCTGAAGTGCCGTGAGAACGGGGAGGTAATCTCCAAGACCGTTGATATAGCGCTGTCGGGCTTCAGTAAGGGTTTTTCTTGCAAGCTCCGTCTGGATGCCGAGCTTTTCAACATAGATTCGCTGATTTTCTTCCTGGATGAGGGCGTCTTCCACTTCCTTGAGAGCAGTAAGGAAGGTCTTCTCGTAGAGGGCAATTTGTTCCGCAAGGACGCTCGTTGTCCGTTTTACTTCTCTGTTTTTTCTGTGGCTGTCCCATACCGTTGCTGAGACACTTCCTGCGATATTCCAGATCCAGTTGTCGAAAAGCTCGGCAAGGGATCCGGCAGTGTAGCCTGTGCCTGCACTCAGCCGAAGCGCTGGAAACCGGTCGGCAATTGCAGCCCCGACTCGCTCATCGGCAGCGCTGACCCTCATCTGGGCTGCCCGAACATCGGGACGCCGCGTCAAAAGCTCGGCGGGCATGCCCGCTGCCGGCTGTGGCCAGAGTTCTGGCAGGAGCGATACTATGGGATCGATACCACTTTCGGGTGATTTTCCGAGAAGGATGTTGATCTGATGTTTCAGGATCGTTATTTGCGATTCGATAAGCGGCATCCGGGCCCTGAGAGAGGCCACCTGCTGACGCTGCTGATAGACATCGAGACTTGAGGCAAGACCCCTGCCGAATCGGAGCTCGACTAAATCGAGATAGGTTTCATTCGTTTTGAGTTGTGATTGCAGCAAAGTACGTTTTGAAATCTGTTCGATGAGAGAAACCCAGACCTCGGTAACCTGTGCCGCGATCGACATTGCCATCGACTCCAGATCCATCCGGGTAGCCTTCAAATCGTAATCAGCGGCCCTGTCGAGTGATGCAATGCGACCCCAGAGATCGATCTCGTAGCTGGCCCCCACTCCGAGGTTGTAATTTGTGGTGCGCTGGGGGATTGTTTCCTCTCCGGAGGGTGTCACCGGTATGTTGGTTCTGGTCCTCGATGCCCCTGCATCTGCGGCTATTTGCGGCCACCGGGCGGAAGAAGCCTGGTCGGCAACGGCCTGTGCCTGATCGAGGCGTGCCCAGGAGCGTTTCAGGTCGAGATTGTCTGAGAGGGCACGTGTTATCAATTCACTCAGTTGCCCATCATTAAACTCTTCCCACCAACGGTTGATAATGGGACCGCTCATCGTTCCTTCAGCGTAGGAATCGGGAATCCCTCCGTGAAAGGTGATGTCCTTTTTCGCTCGATAGAGGGAGCACGAAGAAAGCGAAGTCACCAGGAAAGCGATAAGTATTATAATAGTTGCGAAGCGATGTCTCTGCACGGTTTCTGTACAAATCCTTTCATCTGTCCACCAATTTACTATGACGTACCCGGGGATGATAAAGTTGACAAGGAATCGTCTCCACTGCCGCCCGTCCGCTTTGCTTCGACTTGCGAAATGGACGTCATATCGATCATATATTCATGAGCAATGTGAGTGATTATGTCAAGGCTCTTTTTGCCGCCGCCTGTTTTTATTGCTCGGCCTTGGAAGGGATGTCAGAAAGAATCTCTTTTTCCCTTTTCCGTAAAGATGAGGGGGGACCCTTCTTTGGAGAGAGGTAAGCCTGTAGAAGATTTCAAGTGTTGAAAGGGTGAGCTATTTCTTCAAATAGGAGTTGTCTTTTTGTCTCCTTTTGGGATACTAACTATTAAGCATAACTGCTATTATCTCTTCATCAAGGATCGACATGGATTTCCTCTCGATATTTCTTATCGCTCTTGGATTGGGAATGGATGCCTTTGCCGTGGCCATCGGTACGGGAGTGACCATCAGGAAGCTCTCTTTCGGCCCGGTGTTTCGTCTCTCCTTTCACTTCGGCTTCTTTCAGTTTCTGATGCCCGTTATCGGATGGTTGGCGGGAAGAACCGTATCTGGTTACATAGCGGAGTATGATCATTGGGTTGCCTTCGGACTGCTCCTTCTTGTAGGCTCTAAAATGATTTCCGATTCCTTTAGGGATGGTGAGGTTAAGCGGAGCGATCCAACCAGGGGGCTTACCCTTGTAATCCTATCGGTTGCAACGAGTATCGATGCACTTGCCGTAGGGCTTGGACTTGCTTTTTTGAATACGGGTATTCTCTATCCGAGTATCGTCATCGGGATAGTTGCCTTTGTGATGACGATTGTCGGCATGGTCTTTGCCCGTGGCCTTGGCAGGCTTTTGGGGAGGAAGGTGGAGATATTTGGCGGCATTCTACTGATTGGTATAGGGATAAAGATACTGGTCGAGCATCTTTGAGGGAAAAATGAGGAGATTTTTATTGCTCACTTTCGGTAATTTTGCTTGGTAACAACTGTTCGATATAAAAGGGGAGGGGAATCGTTATGAGTTTTGACGTCGATTATTCGATATTTAGGGAGGTCTGGGAGGCGGAGTATACGCTGACCATGCAGCTTCGAAGAAATGTCCAGAAATGGCCCGATAAGGTTGCGATCATTGATCCCGTACGGGAGGAAAGGCTGACCTTTGAAAAGTGGGATCAGCTTTCTAACAGGTTTGCAAACGCCCTTTTAGACTGTGGTGTGGAAAAGTACGACAGGGTCATGGGCAATTTCTTTAATACCTTTGAGTGGTTTGTTGCATGGATGGGGTCGGCAAAGGCGAGGTGTGTTTTCCCGTCCCTCAATTTCATGCTTCCCGAAGGGCAGCTCTGCACGTTGATTGATGACAGTGAACCGGCTGTCTTTATCTATGATGGTGAACTGAAGGGGGTCTGTCTCAAGGCTCTTGAACTGGCAGAGAAAAACCCCGGGATTTGCATCATGTGCGGAGGCGGAGAGGTTCCCGAGGGGCACCTGTCGTTTGGGGAATTTATTGACGGAAAATCGTCAGCACCTCCTGAGCGGCAAAGGGAGGTTCGGTGGCTCGATCCCGTTCTCGGCCTTTACACATCAGGAACGACGGGACTTCCCAAGGGGTTTACTCTCAATCACGCGATCATATTCTTTGATTGCATGATGAATGGGGCGCTGGAAAAGCTTGATGAACAGTGTGTCAATCTTGCCACCAATCCCCTCTTTCACAGGGGTGGAAACACGACGGGGGTAATTCCCACGCTTCATGCCGGGGGCTCGGTGGTGCTCATGAAGGCTTTCGACGAGGAACTGGCGCTTGATTATATAGAAAAATACGGGGTTACCCACATGGTGAGCGCCCCTACCATATATGAACGTATGTGTGTAGCACAGGAGAAGAACATGAGGAACGTGAACAGCCTCAGGGCCATCGTTTCCATGGGAGCGCCCCTTGAAAAAGATTCATGTTTCAGAATGATGAAACTTCTCTGCCCCGGCGTTTATAATGGATACGGGACGGCCGACGGTCACTGGGTTACCATGCTGAGGCCTCATGAACTACCTGAGAGGGCAGGGACAATAGGAAGGGCCATTACGGAGGATACGATACGTCTCGTGAGAAGAGATCTGGATCGACGGGGGAACCCCGAAAATCCCGATGACCTGTGCCCCAAAGATGGAAAAACGGAGGGCGAGATTGCCCTGAGAGCGATGCATATGCCCTACGGGTATCTGAACCGTCCCGAGGATACGGCGAAGGCATTTCCGGTCAGAGGATGGTAGCTGCCCGGTGATACGGGCGTCTGGGATGAGGACGGGTACATCACCATCATGGGAAGGGTGGATGACATGATTATTACCGGTGCGGAGAATGTGCACCCCGTCGTCGTTGAAGAGGCCCTCAAGGATCACCCCGACGTAGTCGATGTGTTTGTGACGGGAGCTCCCAGCAAAGAATGGGGCGAGCGGGTGGTGGCCTATGTGGCGACCGGCAATTCGAATCTCACCGGCAAAGATCTTGATGAATTCTGCAAGGGTCATCCGCGGCTTGCACGATATCAGAGACCACGACACTACATGATTGTAGGGCAGGATGAGCTCCCCTACAATCCCGCGGGCAAGAAGCTCCATTACGTTATCAAGGAACGGGCACGGAAAGATTTCCCCGATTTACCCTGATTCAGAAGGTCTAAGTCTTTGTGCTCTGAGAATTAACGTGTCATTAAAATTGGGGAACTCAGACATTTTATTCGAAGTGGATCTGATTTTTCCCCTCTTTTTTCGACACGTACATATTGGCATCCACCCTCTTCAGGAATGTTGTTAGATCTTCGCCGGATTTATACTCGGCAACGCCGATACTTACCGTTTTATGGGGTTTTTCTTTTTTATTGGGGCGGAATACCTCGTTTTCGAATTCCTGTCTGATTCTTTCCGCCAGGGTTGTGGCGGCGTCTCCATGCGTCTCGGGAAGGATTGCCGTGAACTCTTCACCCCCGAACCGATAGGCCGAGTCAGTCTTTCGAAGACACCGTCGAATTACCTCGCCCAGTCGTATGAGAACGGTATCCCCTTCGAGATGCCCGTAGGTGTCGTTATAGTGCTTGAAGTTGTCGATATCGAGGAGCAACAGCGAAAGGGGGTGAGAATATCGATTTGCCCTGTCTATTTCAGATCTTAACTGATTGTAGAAACGCCGTGAGTTATAGAGTTTCGTGAGGGCGTCAGTAATACTGAGCCTCCGGTATCTCATTTCGCTATTCCTGAGCGCTTCCTCGGCGAGCTTGCGGTCGGTGATGTCTTCGAGTGTTTCGACGGCTCCGATAAGGAATCCACGAGAATCCCTCAGGGCTGCTGCGGTAAAGCGGAGCCATTTTCCATTCGTTCCGAGATCGGGGAAGAAGTCCGTTGCCTCATACGCATCTTCTATGAGTTTTGACTTGGTATATTTACTTTCGTACCAGATTGGTATTTCATCGAGGCGCCTGTCCACAAGAAGATCGGCCATGCAGGGCCTTCTCTCATCGTAAAAGGCCCTCCAGTGCTGATCCGTTTCGATAACCTCTTCGGCAATAATCCCGCTCATTTCCTCCAGGGCCTTATTCCAGTATATGATCCTATGATCGGTATCGATGACAAAGGTGGGTATCGGCGAACCCTCAAGGATGGCCTTGAGTCTCTGCTCATTCTCTCGAAGGGCCTCTTCGGCGATTTTACGGTCCGTCACGTCTTCAAGGGTTTCAACTGCCCCAACCAACTTCCCCTTTGAGTCTCTGAGGATTGCGGCGGTAAAACGGAGCCACTTTCCGGAACTTCCGAGGTCGGGGAAGAAGTCCGTTGCCTCATAGGCATCGTCGATCAGTGTCGATTTCGTATAATTGTCCCCATACCATGCGGGAAGATCTTCCAGGTAATTGTCCACAAGAAGATCGGCCATGCAGGGCCGTTCCTTCTCATAGAATGCCGTCCACTGCTTTTTCGTGCCGATTACGTCGTTGCCCTTTATTCCTGAAAGTTCTTCGAGCGCCCTGTTCCAGTACATTATTCTGTGATCTTCGCCGATAACGAAGGAGGGTATGGAGAAACCTTCCAGTGTCGACTTCAGTTTCTGCTCGCTTTCGAGCAGCGCATCCTGGGCAAGCTTTCTCTCGGTTTCATCCTCGAGTGTTTCGATGACACCGACAAGGTTTCCGTCGGAGTCTTTCAGTGCTGCGGCAGTAAAGCGAAGCCATTTTCCGTTCGTTCCGAGAGCGGGGAAAAAGTCCGTTGCCTCATAGGCATCGTCGATCAGTTTTGATTTGGTATACATGCCCTCGTACCAGTCATGAAGTTCGTCTAATCGGTTATCCACGACAAGATCGGCCATGCAGGGCCGCTCCTCTTTATAGAACGCCATCCAGTACCTGTCTGTTCCCATGACGTCGTTGGCCTTGATGCCGCTCAACTCCTCCAGGGCCTTGTTCCAGAATATTATTCGGTGATCCGTTCCTATGACAAAAGCAGGGATGGGGGAGCCTTTGAGAATGATCCTGATTTTTTGTTCACTTACACGGCGATCCCTCTCGCTCGTTCTTCTCTCATCTAAGCCTTGAGACTGTTTTCCGGTCTCCTGGCTCTCCCTCTTATCGCCTCTCTTGGCCATTTCTGTGCTTTCCTTTCGCGTTATATCTATGAGCGCCGCCTTCGAATTCTTTTACCGACTCTGATTCAGAAAGCGTGTCACACTTAGAAAAAAAAGGAGTGCCCTCGGGGCCTGCCGTTAAACCTTGTGTGGTTACCCGACAGTATGCCCCTCTCCCGTGACAGAACCTGGTATGAGCGCATTGAGTGATGACAGTAAAGTAAATATGACTAATGATAAAGCAGTAACAAGAACACTTTTCCACTGTTTCTTTCTACGGGTCGTAACAAATATAGCAGAAAAAACAGACAAGTCAATAATGTCTGACGATATTTCAGGGTTGATTTTACGCCTACAAGTAGGCCGTAGAATGAATCAAACTTCTTCACGTTGATTTTTTTTCTTTAGTTATTATATTGAGACAAAACGAAATTGACGCAATGTAATCATCGTTGCAATGTCATTCTGTGAGGTCTGAAATGGGAGAGATCCTTAGAAATAAATCCACAATCATGAGCAGACAGTGCAGGATCTGCGGTAAGGCCGAGGGTCAAGATGATGATTTACTGCTCAGTGATCTTGAAGATATGATCGATCTGACCGAAGAAGAAGAGGCTGCCTGGGAATGGTATGCTGAAAAGATCGGCGAGCGAACACTTTCGGATGTCCTGAACTTCAGGGGAAGTTATACAAGGGAGGACTTAGTCCATACCTTCGTACTTTCCAATCTTGTTGAAAGAATCCTGGAGATTGAAACACTCTGCGAATCCTGTTACGTGAGAAATACGGAAGGAAGGGCACGTAACTGAAAGATCAATGCTGACCATCAATATCTGAAGAGGCCCTTTTCATATATTATCGTGCTTTTCCCCGATGCAAGGCGGGCGGTGACGGTTTTGTCTTCCGTATTTACGAGATCCCAGTGGAGGGCCGAATCGTTGAAGCCAAGCCTCCGCTTCATCTCTTTTGTGAGTTCCACGGCATTTCCCGCATAGGTATCCGAATACGAGGCCCCCAGTGCTATGTGACAGTTACCGTATCGACCTCCGAAGTTTTCATCGAAAAGGGTATCGGCCATAAATCTATCGATTCTCGAAAAACGCCTGTCGGTGAGAGAAAATTCGCCGATCCTGCTGGCTCCTCTATCCATGGAAAGCTGTTTTACGACAAAATCCTCACCCTTTTTTGCCTCTGTTCCTATGAGTCTCCCCTTTTCAAAGGTCAGAAGGACGTCTTCAACATAATTCCCGCTCCTGAAAGAGGGCTGATTTGCCCAAAAATGACCCTCCGTTCCCCTCCAGTCAGGGGAGGTAAATAGCTCGA
Source organism: Deltaproteobacteria bacterium (assembly GCA_016933215.1). Classification (GTDB taxonomy): domain Bacteria; phylum Desulfobacterota; class Syntrophia; order Syntrophales; family UBA2210; genus JAFGBH01. The sequence goes on from JAFGBH010000047.1 coordinate 15,199, forward strand.
AACTGGGTATATTGTGACCCGAAATACCGATCCATTGTCTCATCTTCCCCGGTCTTATTGTGAGATCGCAGCCATCGGATTCTATGTGATAGTAAGAGACATCCATGCTGTTTAACCATTTTTTTACGGCACCCGCCTGTTTGTAAACGGATTTCCATTCTGAAAGGGGATTTCTTCTGTCGAGGTAACAGGCCTTAACGATCTGTTTTGTATATGTCGTAATGGAAAGACCCGCCTGTTTCGCGAGCTCTTCCGTCGGAAGGGTACAGAGGGTCCAGCCAAATTCTCCCGCTTCTTCTCTTTTTTCAAGTATTTCGCGAAGCGGTTTTCTCGAAAGTGCGGAAAGACCGATCTTATTCGGGTCTATCGTGCTCAGGTGCGTGAGTGATTCCGGTGCGTGGAGAAAGATGCTGCCATTCAGGCTTTCGCAGAGTTCCCTTTCTCCCGGCGTCTGGAATACCAGTTGCCTGCGACCAGCCTTTTTGTAGAAGTTTTCCTCCATGGTGGAGGTGAGCCCCATTCGGGGGATGGCGTGCATTCCCATATCGAGGATCCTGGCCTGGAGGATCTCTGCAAGTCTCACTGCCGCGGGGTCGAAGCGGATCAACACGATGTCATTTTTTCGGTATTTCTTTGCTCTCGCCGTTTTCAGGCCCCAGAGAAGCACATCGGCGTATCTCGCCAGATGTTTTTCCGTTAGATGCATTTTCTTACCTGTCATGGTGTGAAAAGAAGAATTTTTATTCGTCAGCCTTGAACATGGCCTGGAAAAAAGCTTCCTTTTCCCTCGGGAAGTATATCGTTCTCCCCCGATCGACGATCAGTTTGCCGTCGAGGTGGTCGAACTCGTGCTGGACGACACGGGCGAGAAATCCGCTGTATCGCTTGTTTATCTTTTTCCCTTCCCTGTCATAGCCCTTTACCTTTATCGAGGTGGCCCTGACCACATCCACGCTGATATCGGGACATGAAAGACATCCTTCTTTCTGCAGTTCCTTGTCCCCTCTGTACTGTGTGATCTTGGGATTGACCAGCACCTCATAATCGTTTCCGTTCCGCTGAATCTGGGTATCCGCTGAAAAACCTCTGGTTCTGAAGACAATGATCTTCTTGCTGATTCCTATCTGCGGTGCGGCGAGTCCCGCCGCATCGTCCCGCTCGAGAAAGGAGTTTACTACTATCATGATGTCCCGCTTTGCCTCTTCGTCAAAAGGTACGGGAACGTCATCGGCTACCCTTCTCAGGAGCCTGGTTTCATTCTCATTAATTTTTTCGTCTCTCCATAGTGCCCACGTTTTCGACATCGGTATCTCTCTCCTCTGTAGTTAAATTTTTATAACACCATAGAATGATTATTTCAATGATGTTCACACAAAGCAGAAATCTTGATAGTTGCCGAGTTATCTGATAATGTCGGTCTCGGTCCGGATGCCCTGTACCGCCGGTTGGATTGGAGCTTCCAGAGGATTGCTTTGGAGAATCACCGGTCGGTATGGAGAAGCTGTGATTGAATATAATCACTCTGTAGTGGAAGGATAGCGAAGGGGAAAAGACGTGATTGAAGAGTTGATTGCAAAAACGGCGAGACGGGAGTTTTCCCGTGCCATGCGGTTCGAAGAGGGAAGCGGAGCCCTGCTCCCCCGCGGTACCGAAGAAAGTGGCCGCCTGCTCTATCTGCATGTTCCCTTCTGTGAGAGCCTGTGTACATACTGTTCCTTCAACAGGGTTCTGTTTGATGAATCGCTTTGCAGACACTATTTTGCCGCCCTGAGAAAGGAGATGTCTCTCTACCGGGAGAAGGGGTACAACTTTCAGGGGATCTATGTTGGCGGCGGCACCCCCACGGTTCTCATGGATGAACTGGAGGAGACCCTGTCCCATGCCAGGGTAAGTTTTAAAATCAGGGAAATTTCCGTGGAGACCAATCCGAATCATCTTACCGGGGAAAACCTCGAGGTATTGCGGAGGGCCGGAGTAAACAGGCTTTCCGTAGGCATTCAGAGCTTCGATGACGGGCTGTTGAAGGCAATGGGTCGATATAACAGTTACGGGAGCGGAAGCGAGATCAGAGAAAGATTGATAAACGCAAAGGGATATTTTGATACCCTGAATGCAGACATGATCTTTAATTTTCCCCTACAGACCGGGGAAACCCTTGAAAGGGATATTGATATTCTTAGAGAGACGGAGGTGGATCAGGTTACCTATTATCCCCTCATGGTTTCGGATTCCACCCGGAGTGCCGTGGAGCGGACCCTGGGCAGGGTCGATTACACAAAGGAACGAGACTTTTATCGTCTGATATCGGGGCGTCTGACCCCCCATTACCGTTTTTCCTCTGCCTGGTGTTTTTCCAGAAAGGACGCTATAATCGACGAGTATATCGTGGACTACGATGATTACGCGGGCCTGGGGAGCGGTTCCATAGGGTATCTTGACGGCAGATGTTACGCCAATACATTTTATATACCGGAGTATATCGAACGTCTGGAAAGGGGAGAACTGCCCCTTATGGCGTCACGCGACTTTTCTCTTCAGGATCGGATTCGCTACGATTTTGTCATGAAACTATTTGGGATGGATCTCTCCCTTGACTCTTTAGCAGAAAAATACGGCAGGCGAACGTTTGTATATCTGTTCCCCGATATTGCCGCCTTTCTTTGTGCCGGCGGTTTGCGTTATAGCGAGGGTGCTCTCCATCTAACGGGCCGCGGCAGGTATTACTGGGTAATAATGATGAGGGAGTTTTTTACTGCTGTCAACAATTTCAGAGACTTTTGTCTCAACGCCCGAGGAGTTTAGCAGGGACATGGATGACAAACTCAAAGAATTCTTGAAGAATCTCCCCAAGATCGACGAGATACTTATCCTCCTGGAGAAGGATGGTGTTTCCGGAGAATTTCCGAGGAATGTGGTGGTGGGCACCTCGCGTTCCCTCGTTGGCGAGATGCGGGATGCCATCGTTGCATCAAAGGGGAAGACGCCCCGCCTCTTGTCTACGCAAAAGGCCGCAGAGGAGGTAAAAAAGAGGCTCCTGAAACTGCGTGAATTCAGCCTCAAGAAAGTGGTAAATGCGACAGGCATCATCCTTCATACCAACCTCGGGAGGGCTCCTCTCAGCGAAAGGGCCATAGAGCGGATCGTTGCGGTAAGCAGAGGGTATTCCAACCTCGAGTTTAACCTTGAAAAAGGCAAGCGGGGAATTCGCTACGACCACGTCAGAAAGATTCTCTGTTCGATTTCCGGTGCCGAAGATGCCGTTATTGTCAATAATAACGCAGCCGCCGTGCTCCTCGTCCTCAATACCCTCTCGAAAGAAAAAGAGGCCATCGTGTCGCGGGGTGAACTAATTGAAATAGGTGGAGAATTCAGGATACCCGAGGTGATGGAAAAAAGTGGAGCCATTCTGAGGGAAGTGGGGACTACCAACAGGACCCATCTTTCCGACTATGAAAATGCGATAGATACTACAACAGGCCTCATACTCAAGGTCCACACGAGCAACTTCAGAACCGTCGGTTTTACCGAGGAGATAGGGCTTTCCGAATTAGTTAAGATCGGTAACAAGAAAGGGATTCCCGTCGTAAATGATCTGGGGAGCGGATGTTTTGTCGCGCTCGAGAAGTATGGTTTCGAGCCGGAACCCACGGTACAGGAGGCACTGGCAACCGGTGTCGACGTGGTCACATTCAGCGGCGACAAACTCCTCGGAGGCCCCCAGGCGGGAATCATTCTGGGAAGAAAGAAGGCCCTGGAAGCGATTGAAAAAAATCCCCTGAACAGGGCGCTCAGGATCGACAAATTGACGCTTGCCGCCCTTGAGGCAACGGTGCAGGAGTATCTCAATATCGACGGCGCAATCAACAACATACGATCATTGCGGGCCCTGACTGAACAGCAAGGGGACGTGAAAAAGAGGGCGGAGAAACTGCTCTCCCTCGTAGAGAAGATCGCCCCCGAAGGGTTTTCTTTTAATCTGAAGGAAGGGATGTCCCTGGCCGGTGGCGGCTCACTCCCTACACAGGAGATTCCCACGGTCCTTCTGGCGGTCAACTCCGAGAGGATTTCGTCAGGGAGACTGGAAAAAAAGTTGCGGCTTCTCGAAGTTCCTATCATTTCGAGGATTTATGAGGACGAGATCCTTTTCGATCTCAGGACCATTGATGAAGATGAGTTCGGATTGATTGAGGCGGGACTGAAAAGCCTTAGCGAAGATATATAATGGTGCTCCACGAGGGGAAATTATTTGAATTTTTAATTGCCGAGCCTGAAAGCGGAGAGAGGCTTGACCTTTTTCTTTCAAAACAGGAGCTCTTTCTGACCCGTTCACAGGTCAAGAGGGTAACCGATGAGGGAAAGGTATGGGTCAATAATCGGAAGGTTAAGCCGGGGTATCGTTTAAGGGCCGGAGATCGAGTATCCATCAAAAAGGAAAAGCCCCGAGAGTACAACCTTGCCCCTGAGGAACTACCCCTCGATGTTGTCTTCGAAGACAGATCAGTCATCGTGGTGGACAAGCCGCCCGGTATGGTGGTCCATCCCGCTGCTGGAAACTACAGCGGCACACTCGTTAATGCTCTCCTCTTTCACTGTAAGGACTTATCCGGTATCGGAGGCGTTTTGAGACCCGGTATCGTTCACCGGCTGGATAAGAATACCTCGGGGCTCATCGTGGCGGCGAAGTCGGATGTGGCACACAGGGAACTGGCCGCGCAGTTCAAGGAGCATCTCGTAACAAAGGTCTATAAGGCCCTTGTTCACGGTGAAGTAAGAAAAGAAGGGGTGGTCGATTTATCCATCGGCAGACACCCCGTGGATGGAAAGAAGATGTCGACAAAAAGCAGGAGGGGAAAAGAGGCTCTCACGCGCTGGAGTGTGGTCGAGTCGTATGGCCCGGTGACGCTCCTGGATGTAAGAATAGAGACCGGAAGAACACATCAGATCAGGGTGCATCTGAATGCCTTGGGGCATCCTGTCGTCGGGGATTCACTCTACGGAAACTCGAAGAAACGGATAAAGGCTTTAAAGGATACCTCGTTGAGGACTATCCTTAATGATGTGGCAAGGCAGGCGCTTCATGCAAGCAGGATCGGGTTTCGCCATCCCGAGACGGGGGAATATATGGAATTTTCCTCTCTCCTTCCGGCTGATATAGCCACTGTATGTGAAAAGCTGAGGGAATATGCCTTTCGAGACGCATAATAGCTTTCAATTCTCCGGAAAGGGCAGCATCGGGTATCTGGAATCGACGGCACTCAGGGAGTGTGCTTTCATAGTCCATGCCTTTCTCACACGGTGGAGAGGCAGAGATGATGAAAGGTCCGTGAGCTTTAATTTTGGCAATCCTCTGGACGAGCGGGAAGAAACTTCAAAAAGGAACTGGGACCTTCTCTCCTCCGCCTTTGATATTCCTGTAAAGCATTTTTTCACCGTCGATCAGGTTCACGGAGGGGAGATTTTAATTATCGACGATGATCCAGATGCCGTAGCTGGAAAAGGCAGAAACTTCCCTTTTGACGGGATTATCACGGCAAGGCCGGGCATTGCCATAGGAATCAAAACGGCGGACTGCGTCCCTGTTATTTTTATGGATCCTGTAAAGCGTATCGTCGGGGCGGTGCACGCGGGATGGAAGGGAACCGCCCTTTCGATTGCCGCCAGGGCGGTTGATCTTCTTGTCACAAGATTCGGATCTGATTCGAAGGATATCCATGGGGTTATCGGTCCCGCCATAGGACCCTGCTGTTACGAGGTCGATACACGGGTCTTTGAGAGCATGAAACACCTGCCCGGTCGCGACCTTTTTTTTAAGGAAGGTGATGACGAAGGAAAATGGATGCTCGACCTTGGTGCGGCCAATAAATTTCAGTTAGAAAAGCAAGGTATACCTGCCGGTAATATTTATTCCGCCGATCTCTGCACGTCCTGTCATCGGGACACTTTTTTTTCACACAGAGGAGACGGAGGAGGAACGGGAAGACAATTAAATTTCATAATGTTAAGGTAAGCCTCCGATATTATTGCAGCCCCATCTAAAAAATTATCTTGACAAGTAGTATGCTTTATTATAGTTCTAATAGCCTCAATATAATTCTATATGCTAAATCCTTCCCTATGAAGTATTTCAGGAGTTCACAATAGCAAAGAATAATGTAAAGGGACTTTGACAAAAGAGGGCATCTCCGTTGCCCCAAATGTATTTTCAACAAGGCCGAATCTTGTGTGTTGCAGCTAATTCATGGTTTGTCTCCAGGGAAAGGTCATTTGGATTTGCATCTCATGACGCAGCGAACGGTTTGTGTGGAAGAATCTTGGTTATCATAGGATCATGTCTTCATAGACTTCGCGTGTTTCCATATCCAGGGTGAGTTATAAATATTTTTTATCCCCATATTGAAGCTAAATATTTTTCCCCTGAAGGAAAATTTCCCATAATTTTGTTTTAAAAGCACATAACAGAGGAATGATACATGAACATCTCAGAAGTAAAAAAGCAGTCAATAGGAGAACTGGCTGAAATGGCGAAGCAGTTGAACGTACCTGGTGCGAGCGGTATGAGGCGGCAGGACCTTATCTTCGCAATTCTTCAGTATCAGTCGGAAACAAATGGCGTTATTACGGGTGAAGGCGTCCTGGAGACCTTGCCGGACGGTTTCGGATTTCTTCGATCTGTTGATTATAATTATCTTCCCGGACCTGACGATATCTATGTCTCGCCGTCACAGATCAGAAGATTCGGTCTGAGAACGGGCGACACCATATCGGGAGAGGTGAGACCCCCGAAAAACGGCGAGAAATATTTCGCGCTTCTCAAGGTCGATGGCGTAAACTTCGAGGGACCTGAAATTGCAAGGGATAAGATACTCTTCGATAACCTTACGCCCCTCTACCCCGAAGAGAAACTCAACCTTGAAATGGACTCGGAGAATTACTCGACGCGAATCATGGACCTTTTTACACCCATAGGCAAGGGGCAAAGGGGACTCATCGTATCTCCGCCCAGGGCGGGGAAAACGGTGCTCCTCAAGGATATCGCAAACAGTATTACGGCCAACCATGAGGAAGTTGCCCTGATGGTGCTCCTCATTGATGAGCGACCCGAAGAGGTCACTGACATGGAGCGCAGTGTGGAAGGGGAGGTCATTGCTTCAACCTTTGACGAAACGGCATCGCGCCATGTACAGGTTGCGGAGATGGTTATTGAGAAGGCAAAACGTCTGGTGGAACACAACAGGGACGTGGTGATTCTCCTTGACAGCATCACCAGGCTTGCCAGGGCATATAATACCGTTGTCCCGCCAAGTGGAAAGGTACTCTCCGGCGGTGTTGATTCCAATGCGCTCCACAAGCCCAAAAGGTTTTTCGGGGCTGCGAGAAATATAGAAAAGGGTGGGAGTCTCACCATCATTTCCACTGCCCTTATCGATACGGGGAGTCGAATGGACGAGGTTATCTTTGAGGAGTTCAAGGGAACGGGAAATATGGAGCTTCATCTGGACAGACGGATAGCAGACAGGAGGGTTTTCCCCGCCTTTGATCTTGTTCGCTCCGGTACGAGAAAAGAGGAACTCTTAATACCGACGGAGAATCTCAACAGGATATGGATTTTACGAAGGCTACTGCAGGAGATGAATCCCGTCGATGCCATGGAATTCATCATCGGCAAGATAAGGATATCCGATACGAATCAGGAATTTCTTGATTCAATGAATCAGTGAGATAAGAGAAAAAGGGAAAAACTTCAGACTCCGGGAGGGGAACTCTCTCCCGTGACAGAGGACTTCGGAATCAGGAATTACGAAGTATTGAATTGAACAGCGAGCGCATTCCCCGCTGCTTGCAGCGGGGAATGCGAGCGAGTAAAAAATAAACATTTTCCTTAACAATCGGAGCTTCCCCGTAACTTATTGCGGGGAAGCTCAAATAAATTACTTGAAATTACGATTCAAATGAATATAATAGCCAGCTTTTGGTAACCCAAGGAGGAGAAAGAGGATAATGAAAAAGGGTATTCATCCAGACTATAACAAAACCACCGTAACCTGTGTCTGCGGTAACGTTTTTGAAACGAGATCCACCAGAAAAGAGATTAAGGTGGAAATATGTTCAAAATGCCACCCTTTTATGACGGGACAGCAGAAGATAATGGATACTGCGGGACGGGTAGAGAAGTTCAGGCAAAAATATGCTAATGTGGGACAGAACAAAAAGGACAAAAAATCTTAGCTAATCCCGGTGTCGTCAAAGGCGGGCCCTGTCGGCGATGTTCAAAATAAATAGTGCAGACTATCTTTTAACCCACGGGTTTTCAGTTTGATTTCCCCCTCCGGAACAACAAATCATCCGTCCTGGTAGAGTGTGATGTTTTCTAAACTTAAAGACATAGAAAATAGATACGAAGAACTGGAAAGGTTCCTGAGTGATCCCGCTGTAATCAATGACTACAGCCTTTATCAGCGTTATGGTAAGGAACATGCTGATCTCACAGATATCGTGGAGGCGTTCCGGGAGCATGAAAAGACGGTTTTGCAGATTGAGGAGAACCAGGGACTGCTCAAAGAGAGCGATGATGAATTCCGGGAACTGATCAAGGAAGAAAATGTCAATCTCCGAAACAATCTTGAGGCCCTGACGGAAAAACTGAAAGTGCTCTTGTTGCCGAAGGACCCCAATGATGAAAGAAATGTGTTTCTTGAGATACGAGCCGGGATAGGCGGCGATGAAGCCGGACTCTTTGCTGCCGACCTGTATCGCATGTACGCCATGTATGCGGAGCGGTGCGGCTGGAAGGTCGAGGTGGTCAGTTCCAGCCCATCGGGCGGCATGGGCGGATTTAAAGAAGTTGTATCACTCGTTACAGGAAGAGGGGCATACAGCAGACTGAAATATGAAAGCGGGGTCCATCGGGTACAGAGGGTCCCCATTACCGAGGCCCAGGGGCGGATCCATACCTCTGCCGTTACCGTGGCCGTTCTTCCCGAAGCGGAAGATGTGGAAATCACTATTGACCCGAACGAACTGAGAATAGATGTCTATCGATCCACCGGTCATGGCGGACAGAGTGTCAATACGACAGATTCCGCCGTGAGAATTACCCATCTCCCGACGGGATTGGTGGTAACCTGCCAGGATGAGAAATCACAGCACAAAAATAAGGCAAAGGCCCTGAAGGTTCTGAAGGCGAGACTCCTCGACCAGATGAGGGAAGAACAGGATGCTGAGATCTCGGAGACGAGGAAGAAACAGGTGGGAAGCGGCGACAGGAGTCAACGGGTAAGAACCTATAATTTTCCCCAGGGACGTATGACCGACCACCGGATCGGACTCACCCTCTATAATCTGGAAAACATTCTTGACGGGAACATCGATGCCGTCGTTGATGCCCTCATGACCCATTACCAGGCTGAGTCGCTCAAGTTTTCAGACCTTTAAACGTAAAATCCATACCATTACAAAAAACCCCATACGTGCGATTTCTATGAAGATTTTTCAAGCACTGGAAAAAGCTGAAGCCCTGTTAAAAAGAGAGAGGATTTCTACGCCCAGGCTCGATGCGGAGGTGCTCCTTTGTCATGCGATTGGGAAGGATAAACATTATCTGTACAAGAACCCGGGAAAAGTACTCAACGATAATGAAAATGATTTATTTCAGGCACTTGTTGAGCGAAGACGTGGAAGGGAACCGGTTGCCTATATCGTAGGGAAAAAGGAGTTCTGGTCCCTCGATCTTGAGGTCACAAGGGAGGTCCTCATACCGAGACCGGATACCGAGGTCGTGATTGAGGAAACCCTGAGAATTTCAGATGAACTGAATAAGGAGAATCTGAGAATTCTCGATGTCGGGACGGGGAGTGGTGCGATTTCTATTGCACTTGCCACTCAATTGAAGGATAGCACGATTGTTGCCGTGGACAGTTCAATGGAGGCGCTCAGGATTGCCAGAAGGAATGCCGAGCAATATGAGATGGGAGAGCGGATTCACTTCCTCTGCGGAAATTTATTGAAGCCCCTTTCAGAAAAATTTGATATAGTCGTTTCGAGTCCCCCCTACGTGTCGGAAGCGGAGTTTGAGAGGCTCCCTGACGAGATACGAAAATTCGAGCCAAAAGGGGCCCTCGTGAGCGGGAAAGACGGGACTGAATGTTACAGGGAACTTGTCGAAGATGCCAAGTATCTTCTTGAAAGCGGGGGATGGCTTGTCATGGAGATAGGCTGGGGGCAGGCAGAAGCTATCGGGGAAATAATAAGAAATGATGGGTCCTATGGGGATGTCCTTTTCCGCAGAGATTTAGGCGGCAGAAAGAGGGTTGTCTCGGCGAGGATTGGCGGGTGAAACGTGGATAAGATTATAATAAAAGGCGGAAAGAAGCTTAAGGGGGAAATTGTGATAAGCGGTTCGAAGAATGCCGCACTCCCCATTATCGTGTCATCGCTCCTCACGGAGGGCTGGAATACCGTCTACAATGTCCCCGACCTCATGGATGTGCGGACGATAAAGAGGCTTTTGGTGGGCCTCGGGGTAAAGGTCGAGGAAGGAGAAAATCTAAGGATTAATGCGGGAAGCATAACAAATTGCGAGGCCTCCTATGACCTGGTCAAAACGATGAGGGCCTCGATTCTGGTTCTCGGGCCCCTGGTAGCGAGAATGGGAAGGGCGAGGGTTTCTCTCCCCGGTGGGTGCGCAATTGGTGCGAGGCCCGTGAACCTGCATCTAAAGGCACTCCAGGCCCTCGGTGCGGAGATAGAGCTGCGAGACGGTTACGTGGAGGCCAAGGCTTCACGGCTGAAGGGGGCAAAGATCTATTTCGATATCTCCACGGTGACGGGCACGGAAAATATAATGATGGCGGCCACTCTGGCCAAAGGGACAACTGTCCTCGGAAACGCTGCACGGGAGCCGGAGATAATAAACCTCTCCTCCGTATTGAACGATATGGGCGCAAAGATAACCGGGGCCGGGACCGACGTGATAACGATCGAGGGGGTCGAGAGTCTCAGCCCCGTCGAAGCGCGGGTGATTCCCGATCGGGTTGAAGCAGGTACATACATGATCGCGGCAGGCATCACGGGTGGAGATGTGACGATCAGGGGATGTGACCCCCGTCATCTCGATGTGCCCATAGAGAAGCTGAAAGAAGCTGGTGTGAAGATCACTCCCCTTGAGGGAGGGCTCAGGGTAAAAGGGAGTAAAGGTATAAGGAGCGTCGATATCAAAACGCTTCCCTATCCCGGTTTCCCCACCGATCTTCAGGCACAGATGATGGTGCTCATGTCAGCGGCAGAGGGTATAAGCGTTATTACTGAGAGTGTTTTTGAAAACAGATTCATGCATGTCAATGAATTGATACGAATGGGCGCAGATATTGTAATAGAGGGAAACAGCGCCATTGTCAAAGGGGTAAAAAAACTTCGGGGTGCCCCGGTCATGGCAACAGATCTGAGGGCCTCCGCCTCCCTGGTCCTTGCCGGTCTCGCGGGTGAGGGAAAAACAGAACTGTCGCGGGTGTATCACATTGACAGGGGATATGAAAGAATCGAAGAAAAGCTGTCTTCTCTGGGGGCCGATATAAGGAGGGTAAGAGAATAAAATGAAGATAATACGGGCTTCCCAGCCCTCCTTTGTGGCAGAAATAGAGAGGATAATGAATCGCGGGGATGTCCTCGATGAGACAGTTATCGAAAGTGTCGCTGAGATCATAGAAGATGTTAAAAAGAGAGGGGACAAGGCACTTATCGAGTATACAGAGAAATTTGACGGGATTTCTCTCGAACCATCTACCCTGGAGGTCGATTCCGATGAAATCGAGAATGCCGTCAATTCCCTCGATCCCGAAGATATTGATCTTCTCAGACTCTCTGCGGGCCGTATAGAAAAATTTCACAAAAAACAGTCGTTACGGTCGTGGTCCTATACCGACGAGGAAGGCGTGGGGCTGGGGCAGGAAATACGTCCACTCGATCGAGTGGGAATCTACGCTCCGGGAGGTCGAGCCCTTTATCCCTCAACTGTGCTCATGGCGGCGATACCGGCAAAGGTTGCCGGTGTGGGTGAAATAATCCTTGCCACGCCTTCAACCGGAGGAAGAGTACATCCGCTCATCCTTGCTGCGGCAAAACTGGGCGGTGTAGAGAGAATATTCAGGATCGGCGGGGCTCAGGCCATTGCTGCCCTTGCGTATGGGACGGAATCGGTTCCGCCGGTGGACAAGATAGTAGGTCCGGGGAATGTTTATGTCGCGGCTGCCAAGAGGATGGTCTTTGGAAAAGTGGGTATCGATATGATAGCAGGTCCCAGTGAGATTCTCATCATTTCCGATGGGACGTCGAGACCGGATATTGCTGCAGCAGATCTTTTGTCCCAGGCTGAACACGATGAGTTGGCGAGTGCCGTCCTTGTTACCCCTTCAGAGGATTTTGCGAGGGAGGTTGCCTCCGAGGTGGATCTCCAATTGAAGGTCATTGAAAGGAGTGCAATTGCACAAAAATCGGTGGAGAATTACGGTGCGGTGATTGTGACTGCCGACATGGATGAGGCGGTGAAAATAGCCAACATGATTGCCCCGGAACATCTCGAGCTTATGGTGAAGAACCCCGAGAGCGTCTTGGAAAAAATAAAAAATGCCGGGGCGGTATTTATGGGATACTATACCCCTGAGGCTCTGGGAGATTATATTGCAGGGCCCAACCATATTCTTCCCACGGGCGGAACGGCAAGGTTTTCTTCTCCTCTCGGTGTGTACGATTTTGTGAAGAGGATGAGCGTCGTCTCTTTTTCAGAAAAATCGCTCAGGCGATACGGTGGGAAAACGGCCAGATTCGCCGATATGGAAGGCCTTAGGGCACACGGACAATCGATTGTGGTGAGGCTGGAAGGAAAAAAGTCTTGACAAAAAATTTTATATGAATAAGGTCTCATAGATATTTTCATGGCGTATCGATAAAGCGGGCGTAATTCAGCGGTAGAATGTCAGCTTCCCAAGCTGGACGTCGTGGGTTCGATTCCCATCGCCCGCTCCATTTAAATTTTAGTTGCAAATAAAAATATTTATGATATTAGGTTATGTAATTTAAGTGGGCTTTGCCCACTTTTTTATTTTTATGGTGTATGAAATGGTTAATCCCGCGCAAACGTACCGTGAGAAGATGCTTGAATTACTTGAGCCGATTTTCGAAGCTGAAGGGATGGAGCTTGTTGAACTGGAATGTTTGAGGGGAAAACCCCGTTGGGTTGTCAGAATTTATATCGATAAAGATGGAGGAGTAACGATTGACGACTGTGCAGAGATCAGCAGTCAGGTCGGTGATCTCCTCACCGTTTATGATATCCCTCCCGGTCCTTATACCCTGGAGGTGTCTTCGCCGGGACTTGATCGGCCCCTTGCGCGTGACAGGGACTTCGTGAAGTACAGAGGTTACGAAATTAAGATCCGTCTCGGTGAAGAATTGGAGGGAAGAAGAAACTTTAGGGGTACACTTAAGGATTATATTGAGGATAGAGGGGAAAAGCTGCTCGTATTGGATGTGGAAGGAAAGCAGTATCGCATACCAAGGGATAGTGTCCTCAAGGCAAATCTTCAATACGAGTTTTAATTTGGAGGATTCTACATGTTGCCAGATCTAAGACGTCTCATCGATCAGATGAGTAAGGAAAAAGGTATCGACAGACAGATTATCGTGGAGGCATTGGAAACGGCTGTTTTGACGGCCGCGAGAAAGAAACTGGGACTGAGCCTTGACCTGGAGGTACAGTATAACGATGAAGTAGGTGAGATCGAGGCCTTTCAATTCAAAACGGTTGTCGAAAAGGTCTTGAATTCGGATACCCAGATTTCCCTTGAAGAGGCGCGGGAAAAACTGGACGAGGATGCAGAGCTGGGAGACAGTCTCGGCATGAAGATGGATACCAATACCTTTGGGCGTATTGCCGTTCAGACGGCGAAGCAGATAATAATCCAGAGGGTCAAAGATGCCGAACGTGACAACATATATGAGGAATACAAGGACAGGAAGGGAGACCTGGCGAACGGTTTCGTTCAGAGATTTGAAGGGGGTAATATTATCGTCAGCCTCGGTATGACCGAGGGCGTGATACCTTCTTCCGAGCAGATACACAAAGAGGTTTTTAAGAGGGGGGAAAGGATACGGGCGTATATATACGATATTAAAAGAATATCCAAGGGGCCACAGATACTCCTGTCGAGGACACACCCCGGCTTTTTACGGGCTCTTTTCGAACTTGAAGTCCCCGAGATTTCGGAGGGCCTGATCGAAGTTGTCAATATAGCAAGGGAGCCGGGCAACAGGACAAAAATATCCGTGAAATCAAATGATAAGGACATTGACCCCGTGGGTGCCTGTGTCGGCATGAGGGGGTCTCGTGTACAGAGCGTGGTACAGGAACTGAGGGGCGAAAAAATAGATATAGTTCCCTATTCGGAAGATCAGGTGAAATATGTCTGCAATGCTCTCTCTCCTGCCAAGGTTGATCGTGTTCTGGTGGATGAGGAGGTGGGGGCTATGGAAGTTATCGTGCCCGATGATCAGCTCTCGCTCGCAATAGGTAAAAACGGACAGAACGTGAGGCTGGCAGCGAGACTGACGCAGTGGAAAATCGATGTAAAGAGCGATTCGATGGTAACAAAACAGCAAGAAGAGGGGCATAAGTCTCTGATGGGGATAACCGGTGTTGGTGAGCGAACTGCCGATCTTCTTTATAAGGAGGGATTCAGAAGTGTTGCGGCTATCGCATCGGCGGACCCTGAGATGTTGAGTCCCATTAAGGGAGTGAGCAGGGAAAAGGCTGCTGCCTGGATTGAAGAGGCAATGAAAATAGTCGATAGTGAGGGTGAAAAGGAATCGTCCGAGGTTTCCTGAGGAAACCATCTGCTCACGGTTGATGGAATGATGGGGAGTTTCAGTAATGTCTAAGATAAGAGTTTACGAGTTGGCAAAAGAACTCGGAATGGACAACAAGGAACTGATTGCACGGCTGGAAAAGTTTGGAATTGCCGTGAAGGCGCATTCGAGTTCTCTCGAAGAAAGCGATGTCGAACGGATACGGAAAGAGTTCTCTTTGGGGGAACGAAACAAAGTTATAGAGAAAAGGGTGAAATCGACCGTTATACGACGAAGGGCCATTCGCCAGCCCGCCGAGGTAATAAAGTCCGTGGAGGCCGAAGAAGATGTTTCTGAAGAGCCGGTGGAAGAAGTTCAGAAGACAGCACCGGAAGAAGTAGTCGAAGGGCTGCCGGAGAAGAAGGCAGAAAAAGAAAAAGAGACGAAAGAGGCCCCGGAGGTAAAAGAAAAAGAAGAAAAGCGGCCAAAGGTGAGGGTAAAAGTACTCTCTGTCCCGAAGGTCATCCCAAAGAAGGAAGAAGAGGAAAAACCCAAAGAGAAGGCGGCAGTAAAAGAACCACCACCGCCGGAAAAGCCAGAACCCACGGTAATGGCACCGGAAGAGAAAGAGGTTGTAGCGGAAGTTCCCGACAGTAGGAAGAAGCGAAAACGCCCCGTCGAGGTGGTGGTTGAAGAAGCACCGGTGAAAAAGAAGGCCTTTGTCAGGCAGCTTGTTGAAAAAAAGGAAAAACGGTCGAAAAAGGATAAGGATAGAGAGGTTAGAAGGAGCTGGAAGGAGGAGAAGAAAAAAACCGTCGTCGAGATGAAGGAGACGGAGATCACAACTCCCAAGGCCATTAAACGGAGGGTAAAAGTAGAAGAGGCGATACGGGTCGGAGACCTGGCAAAAAAAATGGGGGTGAAGGCCAGCGAACTGATTGCCAAGCTGATAGCACTGGGTGTGATGGTAACCATCAATCAATCGATTGATATTGATACGGCGACACTCATCGCCGGCGAGTTTGGTTACAGTGTCGAGGCCGCCGGTGTTGATTACCAGGAAACAGTCGAGAAGACTAAAGTGTCTCCCGAAAAGCTCAAACCCCGTGCCCCCGTGATTACCATTATGGGGCATGTTGATCACGGAAAGACCTCGCTCCTCGATGTGATAAGGAAGACGAACGTGATTGGAGGAGAATCGGGAGGTATCACCCAGGCGATCGGTGCCTATCATGTCCATATTAATGGGAAAGATATTGTGTTTCTCGATACGCCGGGCCACGAGGCCTTTACCGCAATGCGAGCGCGCGGCGCGCAAGTCACTGATATCGTGGTACTTGTCGTTGCTGCCGAGGACGGAGTGATGGACCAGACCGTTGAGGCGATTAATCATGCAAAGGCTGCCGGAGTTCCCATCATTGTTGCGATAAATAAGATAGACAAAGCGAATGCCGATCCGGAACGAATCAAGCAACAACTTTCCGAACTCGAACTCGTGCCAGAAGATTGGGGGGGAGATACCATCTATGTCGAGGTTTCCGCGAAAAAGAATGTGGGCATCGAGGAACTGATGGAATTGATTCTTCTCCAGGCTGACATCATGGAACTCAAGGCGGATCCTGACATGCCTGCCCAGGGAGTGATTATAGAATCAAAACTTGACCGAGGAAGGGGTCCCGTGGCCACAGTGATAGTCCAGCAGGGCACTTTGACAGAGGGAGATGCCCTCGTTTCCCGAAAAGAGTATGCCAGAGTACGGGCTATGATGAACGACAAGGGGCAGCGTGTCGAGAAGGCAGGTCCCTCCATGCCTGTAGAGGTGATAGGATTTTCAAATGTGCCACAGGCAGGAATGGATTTTATGTGCGTCGAGGATGAAAAAAAGGCGCGAAGCATAAGCGAGTACTGGGTGAGAAAAGAGCGGGAAAGGGAACTTTCAAAGACATCGAAGATAACGCTGGAGCAGTTGTATGAAAGGATAAAAGAGGGGGGTAAGGAATTTAACGTTATCATCAAGGGTGATGTCCATGGGTCCGTAGAGGCCCTTTCCGATGCCCTTCTGAAACTCAGTACCGACGACGTAAAGCTTGCAATAATCCATGGTTCGGCGGGCGCGATTACGGAGACAGATGTTATGCTGGCCTCCGCATCTGATGCAATTATTCTAGGATTTAAGGTGAGACCCGATCTCAGGGTTTCTGAACTGGCAGAAAGTGAAGGGGTCGATATCAAGCTCTATGATGTGATCTACGACACCATTGCAGACGTAAGGGCCGCCATGGAGGGGCTCCTGGATCCCATTTATGAGGAGGTCGTTCAGGGACGGGCTGAAGTGAGACAGATATTTAAGGTCCCCCGCGTCGGGGCCGTAGCCGGGAGTTACGTCACCGACGGCAAGGTGACGAGAAATGGTGGTTTGAGATTGTTGAGGGACGGCGTTGTTGTGTTTGATGGCTCCCTTCTTTCGCTCCGGCGATTCAAGGATGATGCAAAAGAAGTGGTTTCCGGGTTTGAGTGCGGCATAGGGATCGAAGGATTCAACGATATAAAGGAGGGAGATATCATAGAATCCTATATAAAAAAGGAAGTGGCAAGGAAATTATAAACAACACAGAGCGGAAAGTCAGTCTGTCTGAGATCACGGTAGTGGTACGATGGTGGTCGGTATAGGAATTATCGATATTTATATTGCTGAGAGCAGATCTTTGAAAGATAAACGGGCAGTCCTGCGAAGTGTCCTGAAGCGGACGAAAAACAAATTCAATATTTCCATAGCGGAGATCGAAGAGCATGACAACTGGAAGATGGGAAGAATTGGATTCAGCGCGGTGGGAAACGACAGGAGCTTTGTTAATTCTAAGGTTGATAAGGTGATACAGTTTATCGAGCACCTGAACCTTGCCGAGGTGATCAACTCCAAGATAGAGATTTCAAACGTTTCCGAAGTGATGGATGGATATGCTTATGAGTAGGGAACCGGCTCTCGAAACAGTGGGTTGCTCGACTTCACCCTCCCTGTGCCTTCGGGGACGATTCATGGTGATCCCAGGGGAATGATTGATTGACTGCGGGGTGAAGACGAAAGGTGTTACGATGAGTTTTAAAAGGGCTGACAGAGTCTCTGATCTCATAAAGGCGGAGATCACAAATATACTGCTGAGACAGGTGAGGGATCCGCGGGTCCAAAATGTGACCATTACCGACGTGAAGATGAGTGATGATCTGCGTCAGGCAAAGATATATTTCGTTCCCATGGGCATTGACAGCGTGGCTGATGAAGTGAAGGAGGGCCTTAAAAGGGCCACCGGTTTTCTGAAGAGGGAGTTGGGAAAGAGGTTACAGCTTCGGTATGTTCCCGATGTAACATTTATCTTCGATAGGTCCTTCGATTACGGGGATCGTATCGAGCGATTACTCGGAGAGATAGAAAAATAGAGAAGTCGGATGTTGGAAAAAATAGTTGAGATCATAAATTCGGGACATCGTTTTCTCGTCGCCTCACACGTGAGACCTGACGGCGATGCCATCGGATCTATCCTGGCCATGTATCATGCACTGAGAGATATGGGCAAGGAAGTGGTAGTTTATAACCATGATAAGGTGCCCGAGATTTACAGATTCCTCCCTGATTCGGAGGTTATTGTTCACACCATCGATTCCGTTGATGCCTTCGATGCAGTGATTCTTTTGGACTGCAGTGAGATGGAAAGGGTGGGCGATGAGGTTGAAAAGATAGGTGCAATTGGAACTATCATTAACATTGATCATCATGTATCAAATAATGGCTTTTCTCCCCATTCGCTCGTTGATACAAAGGCAAGCTCTACGGGGGAGATAATCTACGGGCTTATTACGATGCTTGGGGTGACTATTACAAAAGATATTGCTACGAGCATCTATACGGCGGTAATGACAGACACGGGCGCCTTCTGCTATTCCAATACGACGAGCGATACCCTGAAATTGGCGGCGAGCCTGGTTACGGCAGGTGCGGACCCCCGTAGGATTGCCGAAAACGTGTACGAGACAAAGCCCCTGATTCAGATCAAACTAATGGAGAAGGCCCTTAATACCTTGGCGTTTGACGTAAACGGGAGAATAGGATCGATTGTGGTAACGCAGGAGATGTTAACGGAACTGGGGGCACTACCGGAGCACACGGAGGGTCTCGTGGATCTGGTCCGTTCCATAGCGGGTGTTGACGTGGCTGTCTTTTATCAGGAGATGTCGAAAAATAATTTTAAGGCGAGCCTCCGATCAAAGGGAGATATAGACATAGAAAAAGTTGCCCGTGAGTTTGACGGAGGGGGTCATATCAATGCCTCCGCCTGCAGGTTAGAGGGTGCTATTGATGCCGTCAAGGGGAAGCTTACCGGTTCAATAATGAGGATTATTGCTGAGTAGCCTCGATATGTTCGAGACGGGGATCTATGTATGAATGGAATTGTCGTCATAGACAAGCCGTCAGGAAAGACATCCTTTGATGTCATTCGTGATGTGAGACGCCTGGTAAAGGTGAAGAAGATAGGGCATACGGGAACTCTTGACCCGCTCGCTACGGGGGTGCTTCCCCTCTGTATCAATGAGGCGACAAAACTTGTACGGTTCTTTTCAGATGATGATAAGACCTACCGCGCCACCATGCTTCTCGGAATGGAGACCGATACCCTTGATATAGAAGGTACGGTGACGGCCAGGCGCCGGGTTGATATCGGAGTCGGTGATATTGAGAAGGTGGCAGGTGAGTTTGTAGGTGAAATCGAGCAGACGCCGCCGCGATATTCGGCCATCAAATTCAAGGGGAAACCCCTTTATAAGTGGGCGCGAACAGGTATGCCTATCGATCCGGCTCCTCGAAAGGTCACGATATACGGGATCACGATAGAGGATATTGACCTCCCCTATGTCACCTTTGAGGTTTCCTGCTCGAAGGGTACGTACATACGGTCACTCTGTGCGGATATCGGTTTACGACTGGGCTGTGGTGCGTGCATGTCCGGTCTCAGGAGAAGGAAAAGCGGCTACTTTGGAGAACAAACGGCACTCAGTCTTGAGAATCTTGATGATAAAAGACGGCTAGAAATGATAAAAGAGAGCCTGATACCCATGGTCGATGCTCTCCCCGATTACCGCTCCATTTCTGTCGCAGATGAGATTGCCGAGAGGATCAGAAAGGGCTATCAGCCCGATTCCGAAACCCTGGGTGTTAATGCAATTCCCTCCCTTGACCGGGGGGATATTATAAAGCTCGTGACGAAGGATAAGAAAATGGTGGCCGTTGCCAGGATGCGTCGTGCTGTCCGTGACGCTTTCTGCTCGGATGATAATGGGAACATAGTAGAAATATTACGGGTATTCAATAATTAAGCGTGATGAGCGGGGCCTGACAGGTCCCGATGGTTATAGGTAAAGAAATTATTAACTCTAGTGAGGGAGGATAAATAGCAGTGTTAGAAGAAGCGAAAAAGAAGGAACTAATTGGTACTTTTCAGGCCCATGATAATGATACGGGATCCCCGGAGGTTCAGATTGCCCTTTTGAGTGCGAGGATAACCTATTTGACGGAACATTTTAAGGTTCATAAAAAGGATCATCATTCCAGAAGGGGGCTTTTGAAGCTCGTGGGACGGAGAAGGAGATTGCTTGATTACCTTAAGAAAAAGGATGTCGAACGGTACAGAGAGATTATCAAACGCCTTGGTCTGAGAAGATAGTAGTAATGAGTAAAATTAAAACATGAGGAGTAAACATATACGATGAGCGAACAATTTAAAACAAATTTCGCGGGAAGGGAAATTTCCGTGAAAACCAATTACATGGCAGGACAGGCCGATGGTTCCGCCCTCGTCACCTATGGTGATACGGTGGTGCTTGTAACGGTTGTTTCCCAAAAGACCAAAAGAGAAGGCGTCGATTTTATGCCCCTTACGGTGGATTACCAGGAAACGACCTCTGCCGCCGGAAAGATACCGGGAGGATTTTTCAAACGCGAGGGACGACCGAATGAAAAGGAGGTATTGACATCCAGGATAATTGACAGGTCTACTCGTCCTCTTTTTCCGAAAGGATTTTCTTATGAAACACAGATTATAGCCTCAGTACTTTCTTTCGATAATGAAAACGGTTCAGATGCGGCGGCGATGTTGGGTACCTCTACCGCACTTGGCATATCCGATATCCCTTTCAACGGTCCCATTGTGGGGGTCAGGGTGGCGCGATTGGAGGACACGTTTATCTGCAATCCCTCGACTGAACAGACGGAAGAGAGCGATATAGACCTTTTCCTGGTGGGAAGAAAGATAGTTCCCGGTACGGAAGGGAGAGCATTCGATGTGAACCTGGTGATGGTTGAAGGGGGATCGAACGAGGTCGGCGAGGATGTCATCATAGATGCCATAAACTTCGGCCTTGAGGAAATGAGGCCGGCCATAGAACTTCAGGATCAGATCTGCGAGGCCATTGGAAAAGAAAAAAGGGTCGTGGAACCGGTTGAAATTGATGAGGGCCTGAGGCAATCCGTCTATGAAAAAGCGAGCGAGGGGCTGAAGAAGGCCTATATGATTGCGGCAAAGCAGGAAAGACAGGCTGCGATAAAAGAAGTGCATGGCGAGGTGAGGGACAAGATCATCACGGAGGCCGGCGAGGACAATGGCGGTCTTTCCTTTCAGGTGAATGCGCTCCTTGAAGAACTGGAAAACAAGATTCTTCGTGACATGATACTGAAGGATAAGAGGAGGATAGACAATAGGACGTCGGATCAGATACGGCCGATCACCTCTGAAGTGGGAATACTTCCCAGGACTCACGGATCGTCCGTATTTACGCGGGGAGAAACCCAGTCTCTTGTGGTGCTCACGCTCGGCACCTCGTCGGACGAACAGCGCATGGACTATATCAGTGGTGAGGAATTCAGGTCGTTCCTGCTTCACTATAATTTTCCTCCCTATTCAGTGGGTGAAGCACGATTCCTGAGGGGTCCGGGAAGAAGGGAAATAGGGCACGGAGCCCTCGCCAGGAGGGCGTTACTTCCCCTGTTGCCTTCCCAGGAAGAATTTCCCTATACGATCAGGATTGTGTCGGAGATACTGTCTTCCAACGGTTCCTCATCCATGGCTACGGTATGCGGAGGATCCCTTTCCCTTATGGATGCCGGGGTTCCTGTCAAGGATATCGTTGCAGGTATTGCCATGGGACTCTTAAAAGAGGGTGATGACGTGGTCATTCTCTCCGATATCATGGGTGATGAAGATCATGCGGGAGATATGGACTTCAAGGTCTGCGGTACGGAAAAGGGTATCACCGCCATGCAGATGGACATAAAAATCGACGGTGTGAACGAAGCTATATTAAGAAAGGCGCTCGATCAGGCGCGTGACGGAAGGCTCTTTATCATCGGCAAGCTCAGGGAGACAATTTCAGAGCCCCGCAAAGAACTTTCCAAGCATGCCCCCCGCATTACGACCATTACGGTTAAGCAGGATAAGATTAGAGACGTCATTGGTACCGGGGGAAAGAATATCAGGCACATTATCAGCGAGACGGGTGCAGAAATTAATGTGGATGACAGCGGAACCGTTACCATTGCATCGAGTGATGAGAATGCATCAATCAGGGCTATTGCAATGATCAAGGCACTGACCGAAGAGGCCGAGATTGGCAAGATTTATCTCGGTACGGTAAAAAAGATCGTCGATTTCGGTGCCTTTGTCGAGATCATCCCGGGCACGGACGGCCTGGTGCATATATCGCAGCTCGAAAACAGAAGAGTGAACAAGGTAACCGACGTGCTGAATGAAGGTGACGAAGTCTACGTTAAGGTTATCGATATCGACAGAAATGGAAAGATCAAGCTGAGCAGAAAAGATGCCCTCAACGAAAAGGGTGAATAGAAAGACGTTCCGGTTGTTGTGACACGATGCTTACGGTGCGAATCAGGAGGCTTGGCAGCAACACAGACCTTGCGCTTCCAACGTATATGACGGGAAATTCAGCCGGCATGGATATCTTTGCCGCCCTCGAAGGTGATGAGGTTTTACTTCCCGGCGAGCGAAAGCTCATTCCCACCGGAATAGAAATTGAGATTCCGAAGGGGTATGAGGCCCAGGTGAGGCCGAGAAGCGGTCTCGCTGTCAAAAATGGCGTAACGGTGCTCAACACCCCCGGCACGGTTGATTCCGATTACAGGGGAGAAATAAAAGTCATCTTGATTAATCAGGGTGAAAAGCCCTTTGTCATTAAAAGGGGTGACCGAATAGCCCAGATGATTGTAAGCCCCGTATCGAGGGTTTCCTGGGACCTGGTAGAGACCCTCGATGAAACGGAGCGGGGAAGAGGCGGTTTCGGTCATACTGGCTGAAGGCTGTTGATAAAAGCTCAAAAAAGAATTGCCTGGAGGGCATTTTCCAGGAAGACTCTCCTGATCTGATCTTCTGTCGGGTCTAGAAAAGAACCCCCTTCCGTTTTGTGGAAGGGGTTTTTTTGTTTGTTTTATCGTTTTATTTAGTGTATTTACACACAAAGTCAGGGGGAGACCCTGTCGCGATGCGAGGACGCGAAGGTGCAATGAAAAAATACAAGGTCAAAAAGACAATAAAAGAGATAAATGAAAAGATAAAGTCGGGAAAGGCTGTCATCGTGACAGCGGAAGAGATTATCGACATCGTCGAGAAAAAGGGTAGCGTCGAGGCGGCCCGGAAGATTGATGTGGTAACGACGGGAACCTTCAGTCCCATGTGTTCCTCCGGTGCATTTCTTAATTTTGGTCATACATCACCCAAGATACGGGCATCAAAGATATGGCTCAATGATGTCAATGCCTATGGAGGGATTGCCGCCGTTGATTGCTATATAGGGGCGACGGAAGTTGCAGAAGGGGATCCCCTGAACAGCATTCATCCCGGTGAATTCAATTATGGCGGTGGACATGTTTTAGAGGATCTCGTGGCAGGCAATATTATCAGGCTCCGTCTCGAGTCCTACGGTACCGACTGTTACCCTTCCAGAAAACATGAGAAGAGCATCACCATTCATGACCTGAGAGATGCCATCCTCTTCAACCCGAGAAATGCTTACCAGAACTATAACTGTGCCGTAAACATGTCCGACAGGACGATTTATACTTATATGGGTGTTCTGAGACCCTTTATGGCAAATGCGACCTATTCTACCTCCGGGCAGTTAAGCCCCCTTCTTAATGATCCCTATTTCAGGACCATAGGTGTAGGAACTCGGATATTCCTCGGTGGCGCAAAGGGGTATGTTGCATGGCAGGGCACGCAGCATAACGCTCATGTGATGAGGGGAGAAAACGGGGTTCCCAAAGAGGGGGCAGGAACACTCGCGGTAATCGGGGACATGAAAAAAATGAGTCCCGACTGGCTCGTTGGTGCGAGCATGCTTGGATACGGTGTCTCTCTCTATGTGGGAATAGGGATACCAATACCTCTTCTCAACGAGGAAATAGCTCGGTTCACTGCGGTCAGAGATGAGGATATCTATGCCCAGGTCTATGATTACGGTGTCGATTATCCGAGCGGGACGGGCAAGAGCTTGGGAGAGGTGAGTTATAAAGAGCTGAGAAGTGGCACAATAGTCCTGAATGGCAAAAAGATCGATACGGCGCCCATGTCGAGCTATTATAAGGCAAGAGAGATCGCGGCGATACTGAAAGAGTGGATGGAAAAAGGGGAGTTTCTCTTGGGAGAAGCGCAACAATTACTTCCTTCGGAGTAGTAACAAATGTGACCGGGGGCGCACCCGCAAGCCCTGCCCCGTGGGCGGGGAGCCTCACTATAAAAGTGCTTGGACCTGATTTTGCATTGATTACAAGTTATGATCGTTGTCCATACAATGGCATTTCGCCTTCATTTATTTCTGAAAGAAAGCATAGGGATAAAGGGGTGATTCATTTCACACCTGGAGTATGAGAAATTTCATTGAAACATTTCTCATAGACCTATATGTTGTAAGAAAAATTTTACATTTCGCAACTCTTCTTTAATGATTGTTCATTGAAAATCGATAAAGGCAAACTACTCGTGAGGGTAGGACGCAAAGCCATGGGTCCGTATGCAACGGATCGCCAGGCCGCCGAAGTTTTCAATTCGAAACGATTACGTATCTTCTGCCTGTGATATCCCGCAGATTATCAAGCCGCATCGCAAACGGTATATTCATAAAATTTCCACCCCAATGCATATTCCCCCTCAGAACAGGTAATAACTTCTTCGAAATGCCTTGTGGGCTATAAGCATGAAAAGGAAGTTATTCCAAGGTGATGCCCACATCACTTATCAGGAGTTGATCATCTCATCTGGGTGAGGAAGAACGTGGCCAGAATTATTAATTGCAAAAAATCTTTTTCTGTGTATACTACCCTCAAACCTTTACAGAAAAGGGGATAAACTATGAAGATAGGCAGGTTGCTCTTGATACCCTTTTCTCTTATCATTCTTCTCATAGTATTTGGAGATAAAGGCCTCAGAGATTACTGCAAATTACAGGAAAAGCTATCTTCAATAAGGGAGGTGAATGGCCTTATAGTCAACGAAAACAAAGCCTTGAAAAAAGAGATTATGTTGCTGAGAGGCGATGCTCGATACATTGAAATGGTGGCAAGAAGAGAACTTGGCATGGTGGACGAGAAGGATATTGTGTATCAATTTGTAGAGTAGTCCCAGGGAGATTGTTGCGAAGGAGTGGAATATCAAAATTAGGGCTTGTGTATAATGCGCATGAGCCTTATAATTGCCGGAAGGCGTGAGGCTATGTTTTTAAAAAAAGACATTTTTTCAATCGAAAAAAATATAATCGGGATTGATATAGGCTCAAGTCTTATTAAACTCGTCGATTTAGAGGATACACCTCAGGGGTATGTCCTTCAGGGTTTCGCCCAGATTCCCCTTGAAAAGGGCGTCATAGAAGACGGTCAGGTGGTAGACCCGGGTGCCCTCACAAATACAATTAAAGATCTTGCAAAACTTACAAAGATTACCACGAAGAATGTTGCCACAGCCCTTTCCGGGCATTTTGCAATCGTAAAAAAAGCAAGCTTCCGGGCCATGGAGGAAGACGGATTACGTGATCTGATCATGGATGAGGCGGATGAATACCTTCCTTTTGATGATATAGGGAAGGTCAACTTTGACCTTCATGTTTTGGGCGAGAACGCCCTCAACACGGAACAGATTGACGTTATTATTGCGGCGGCTGAAAAGAAGATCATCAAGAGTTATACCTCTCCTATCGAGAAGGCAGGATACAGCGTGGTTATTGTGGATGTGGATTCCTTTGCCCTGGAGACGGCCTACGAGGAGAATTACGACTTTGACGACGAAGATGTAGTGGTGCTGGTCAATATCGGCGCCAGCATGACAAATATAAATGTTGCAAGAGGCGGCGGGTCGGTTTTTACGAGAAATATTATGCTCGGGGGTAATGCCATTACAGAGGCCCTGAAAGAGAAGCTGGGAGTCACCTTTGAGGAGGCGGAGAAGATAAAAATTGAAGGAATCTCCGAGGGTTCCGATGTAAGCGAGGATCTCCTCTTGTATGCGGAACCTATTTTTATGGAGATAGAACGCTCGATTGACTTCTTTATCTCTTCTCTGGGTGGATTAAGCATACAGAAGCTTCTCGTGAGTGGTGGCTGTGCCAAAATAAAGGGTCTTGTTGATGTCTTGAGGGACAGGCTGCGTCTTGATGTGGAGACCATGAATCCCTTTGAAAAGATCTCGTATAATGAGAAAACCTTCAGCTCATCATATATAGAAAGTATAGGACCCACCGCTGCTCTGGCAGTCGGTTTGGCCCTAAGGAGAATGGATGACAAATGATCAGGATTAACCTTCTCCCCTATCGTGAAATGAGAAGAAAGGCGGAAATCAGACGCCAGATAACCGTCGTCGTGTCTTCCGTTCTGATATTTTTCTTCATAATCGGTTCTCTTCAGCTCTATATGTCGCTGAGTATCAGGAACCTTGAAAGGGAGGTGAAAGCTGCCGAGGAGAAATTGAAGGTCCTGGTAGCACTCACGGGTGATATCGACAAATTCAGACAAGACAAGGAATTGATGGAAAAGAAGATAGCGATTATAGAAAATCTTGAAAAAAACAGAAAAGATCCCATACAAATCCTTGATGAACTTGCACAGGGGCTCCCTGCCGGGCAGATATGGCTTGTCAGGCTTGAGAAAAATGGCAATATCCTTAAATTAGAGGGTGTGGCCGTCAATAATCCCGCTATAGCCCTTTTTATGAAAACCCTGGAGGAGTCTCCTGCGATCGAATCGGTCGATCTGGTTTCATCGAGACAGACAACTATCGCAGATTCCAAGCTTATGAGTTTTGTCTTGTCCTGTACGTTGGGAAAGGGATAGAAGATGGCGCTTACGCTGGATGACATACAAAAGATACCAAACAGATATAAAATTCTTATCGGTCTCGCGGTCTTTCTGCTGCTTGGCTACCTGTATTTTTTCTTCTTTTTCCAGCCGGCGCTCGATAAGAGGGCTTCGCTGGGAGAAAACCTGGAAACCCTTGAGTTTCAGATTGCACGAAGGCAGGTAATCGCCAAGCAGATAGAGAAGCATAAACAGGAGATAGCAAAGCTCAGGGAAAATCTAAAATTCGCCCTTGCCAAGCTGCCTGAAGAGAAGGAAATTCCCGGTCTCCTTACATCTGTTTCTGAGTTGGGAAAGAAGGCGGGGCTGGAATTTATTCTCTTCGAACCCAATGCCGTCGTATCGCGGGAATTCTACGCAGAGATACCGGTTAAAATAATTGTTAACGGCACGTTCCATGATACGGCGCTCTTTTTTGATAGTGTGACAAGTTTGCCACGTATTACCAATGTAACCAATATCAATATGAAAAGATCAACGGCGGGCGGCACGGAAGAGAATATACTTACCACGGAATGTTTCATAAAAATTTATATGTTCCTGGAAATGTCAAATGAAACGGAAGCGGCAAAAAAAGGTTAGCAATAGCACCATTATTTTTGTAACGTCCCTTTTTCTTTTTATGGGGATTTGCCCCATGACGTCTCAGGTCTTCGGGGAAGAACAAGGGGTGACGGGAACGTACGTTTACGATCCGACGGGGAAACCAGATCCCTTTATGCCCTTCATTAAGACGGCCCCGAAGAAGCCGGTGACGCAGAAGATGGTCGAAAGGGGAGAAGGCGGTCAAGTCGTTGAAAAACCTGTGTTCCTCCCGCCGCTGCAGAGAGTTGATATTGGGCTCTTCAAGCTTGTCGGTATCGGTGAGCGGGGGGGAAGCCGGATTGCCATGATGGAGGGATCGGACGGAAAATTTTTTGTCCTTCAACGAGGAACGCGTATCGGATTGAATGAGGGAAGGGTAACGCAGATACTTCCCGATCAGGTTATTATAATGGAAACGATAAAGGACGCCTTCGGTAAAAGCGTTTCAAACCGTGTAATTTTAAGGCTTCAAAGGGGTGAAGATGAGGGAGAGCTATGAGATCAACTAAGACACTAATGGTAGTCGTTTCTTTCTTAAGCTTTCTTGTCTTTTTCGGCTGTGCTGCACAGGATAGTCTTTTTAAGGCACCAGGCCTAGAGCAAAAGCCGGAGGCAGTTGCGAAAGCAGGGGTTGAGGAAGGCACGAGCGTAACGGAAGCGGCAGAAACGCCGGAGATGGCTTACATCAAAGATATCCTGCTCGAGGCCGTTAAAGGGAAAGAACGTCTGAGCATTATGCTTTCGGAGGTTCCCGAATTTTCGATTTCCAGGCAGCCCGACAACACCCTCCTTATAAGACTGGAAAACACCTTCCTCCCCGATGATTTCAGGGGAAGACACAGCGAGGCCGAGCTTCAGAACCTGAAATATATAGTGCTCTCTCAGGTATCGGAAGGAGAAACCCGGGAGGTTCATCTGTCGGTAAGCCTCAATGAGATGGTTCCCTACAGGGTCAGCAGGGATGAAACAAGAATCGATGTAAATTTTGATGTCGTTGCCCTTGCCTCTCCGTCACCAAAAACTCCTCCCGCAGGCGCCGTGGCCGTGGCTCCTCCGATACGGCCTCCCGAAAAGGTAGAGGACATCGTAAATGAAAAGGAGCCGGCAGGTGCCGGTGAGATCGTCAAGTATACGGGGGAAGAGATCTCTCTCGATTTTCAGGACGCCAATATACGAACGGTCTTCAGGTTGATATCGGAGGTGAGCGGCTACAATATTGTGGTGAGCCCTGAGGTCAACAAGACGATCACGGTACGGATGGCAAATGTCCCCTGGGATCAGGCGCTTGACACCATACTGGAGGTAAACGGGCTGGGAAAGAAAGAGTCGGGTATGGTAATCACCGTTCTCCCCCTCGAGAAATTGAAAAAGGCGGAAAAGGATGAACTCGAGAAGGATGTGGCGGAAGGAAAGCTTCAGCAGATTTCCATCGAGGCACGAATCGTCGAGGTCACCTCGACCTTCGCGAGAGACATGGGTGTCAGGTGGGGCTACGGATATCAGGACGAGTGGAGAAACAGGGACTATGGGGTGATGTTTGGTAATTCCGAGAACGTGGATGGCGCCACCGAAATCGCCTCTCTTCCCGGTGGGATCGGCCTTACCAGTTCCAACGTGGCCGTGAATTTTCCGTCATCTACCTCGACTGCAGGGCCGGGACTGGGCGTCGTAATGGGGTCGAGCAAATATATCCTCGATGCGAAGCTCACGGCACTGGAGGATACAGGGGAAGGAAAAATTATATCGTCGCCCAAGGTAACCACTGTTGACAGTGTAAAGGCCACCATCAAGCAGGGTGAAGAAATCCCCTATGTCGTGCAGGATGAAGATGGCACGAACTCTGTTGAGTTCAAAGATGCGGCCTTGCTTCTTGAGGTTACTCCCCGGATTACGCCCGATGGAAAAATTTCCATGGAAGTTCTGGCCAACAACGATTATGCCGACTATACGAGAACCAACACGAGCGGAGAAAATCCGCCCATCGTAACGAGCAGTGTCGAGTCGACCATCATTGTCAATGACGGAGACACGATCGTGGTGGGAGGCATACATAAGACGGACAAGATAGAGAGGGTTGACGGTGTCCCGTGGCTCAGGGATATTCCCTACCTGGGCTGGCTTTTCAAGTACAAGACCAGCAGCGAAAATAAGCGGGAGATACTCATCTTCGTAACGCCTCGGATTATAAAGGAAGGATAACGAGAGGGTACAAACTCGGAAAATAATAAAACGTTAATACAGACGGTATTAGCGGAGGGACTCCACAATGAAGATACGAGATTTTAAACGCGGCTTTTTGATATTTCTGATAATTCTCTTTTCCGTTTTTCTCATCTCCTGCGGCACTGGCGACGACGGTGACGAAGGCGGTGACGACGGCACGGGCGGCGAGACCGCTCAGGGAGCCAGCCTTTCTATAGCGACATCGCAGGCAACGGTGCAATCGGATAATATCGACAGCGCCGATATAACCGCAACGGTGCTCGATAAAAACGGCGCCGTGGTAGGGGATGTTCTGGTAACATTTTCAACAAGTGCAGGTTTCTTAAATGCTTCTTCACGGATAACCGATAGCAATGGCGTTGCGAGTGTAACATTCACATCAGGGACAGACAACAATCAGACGGCCACCATTACGGCTTCTGCGTCGGGTGTTTCTCCCGCCTCAATTCCTATACAGATAGTCGGGTCGAAACTGACACTGGCAGTAACGGAAAATAGTATCCCCGATGACGGGTCGGAAACCGCGGAGCTCACCATTACTGCAACAAACGCTGCCGATGTCCCCCAATCCGGCGTACCGATAACACTGGCCGCTGCGGGTACGGGAGTGGTTACCCTCTCCGAAACCGATGGTTTAACCAGTTTGACCGGTGTATTCACGGTTACCGTAACAGGGACCAGTGCAGGAACCGTCACCGTGACTGCCCAGGGCGCAGGCGACACGAAGTCCGTCGATTTTACCGTCAACTTATCGGGTCAAATTGTCTTCGGTATCGATGCAGTTCAAGAGGGCGCCGGGCCGTTGGATTCCTCATTTGAGGACCCCTATCCCCTTTCCACGAATACGGACCTCAGGATTGTGGTCAATGCCCCCGATCCTCCCGGTCCTGCGCAAGTTCTCTTTGCCACCACGGTGGGTGGTTGGGATGGAGGAGCTTCGAAGGTCGTTTTTAAAGGTATTGTCGCTGGTCAGGCCGAGGCGGTACTCCGTTCTGCCGATGCCGGTTCTGCAACTGTCGAGGTCTATTACGCGGGTTCGCAACTTCCAAGGGATTCCATGACCGTCGCCATTTCACGGCCGGCACTTGATGCGGACAGTGTCGTCCTTCAGGCGAGCGCCGACGTCGTTCAGCCGAGCATCGGGAGTGAGACGAACACCGTCACCCTGACGGCGACGGTAACGAGTGGCGGTCAGCCTGTCGGTGGTGCCGCGGTGGCCTTTTCGATTGTGAACCCCCTGGGCGGCGGCGAAAGTATAAGCCCCGTCGTCGCGATAAGCGAGAGTACCGGTGAGGCCATAACCACCTTTGAATCGGGTACGCTGAGCACCGATCAAAATGGCATCACGATACGAGCGACCGTTGTCGGTACGGCCATAGAGGATGAAATTGCAATTGAAATTGGCGGCACGGCACTTTCCCTTGCCATAGGCTACGGTACCGTCATCCAATCCAATGAATCCAATACCCTCTATCTCTTGCCCATGTCGGTTCTCGTCGCCGACGCGAACGGAAATCCCGTTTCGGGGGCCACGGTGTCCCTCGGACTGTGGCCTACAGCCTACAGGACAGGCGCCTGGTATGAGACCAGAGTCGGCGAGCAAACGGTGTGGCGCGTCTATACATCGGGGATTTTCCCCAATGAGGATGTCGATAAGGACGGTTATCGTGATGATGGCGAGGATATAAATTTGGATAATCAGCTGACACCCCCCAACTCGGCAGGAGGCACGGTTCCCGCTACGGTTATAACAGATGATAATGGTACTGCGAATTTCGAACTCGAGTTTTTGAAGACCTCCGCCGTCTGGGTGACCGACAGGATACGGGCGACGACGATGGTCCTCGAAACAGAGACGACCTCGTATCTGGAGTTCGGTCTTCCCTTTGAAAAACTGGAAGGCGAGGGACATCTGCTGGGCGATTCTCCCTGGCCCTACTTACTGGTGGCCCCCGCGGGAGGCACAACCGCTCCGGTCCTCTTCCCCTCTATTGTCGATCCCGATTTTGATACCTATGAGGCCATCTTCGGCGATATAGATACTCTTGATAACACTTATACCTATGATGGTACCGGTACGGTAGCGGGCGACATCGCTTCGGATGAAGTTACCGTGCATTATTATGGATATCCTACCGTTACATTCCCCGTCAGGATCGTTTTTGAATAATGTGCTGGTGAGTCCTATCATGTAAGATTATCAGGACACAGAAAAATGAAGGGGAGATACTTTGATGGTATCTCCCCTCTTTTTTATTTATTCAAGAAAGTACTCAGGCGGAATAGTCCGCTCGTACCGTTGTATAAAGACCACCCCGAACGTTGAATGTACCCGTCACCGTCACCTTCTTGGGGTGCACCGTGGTAACGAAATCGTCAAGAATCCGGTTGACCGCTTCTTCGTGAAAGATCCCCTTCTCCCGGTAGGCGTTGAGATAGAGCTTCAGCGATTTCAACTCCACGAGAAGCGCGTCAGGCACATAGGTAATAATAATCTCGGCAAAATCGGGCTGTGATGTCATCGGGCAGAGACAGGTGAATTCGGGAAATCGAATGTCGACCTCGTAATCACGCGCTCTGAAGTTGTTTTCTATCGTTTCCATAGGCCTTTACTAACAGATAACAGAAGGGCGTGTCAAGAAGCGCAATCCCCACCTTGACGAGATACTGACTCACAATCATCACCGCGATTGTTTTCATGGGGTAGGTTCCCGCGAAGGCTATTCCGATAAAGAGGACCGAATCGATGAGCTGGGAGACAACCGTGGAGAGGTTATTCCTGAGCCAGAGATATTTGCCCTCCGTTTTTTTCTTCAACCAGTGAAAGGCCCAGACATCATGATTCTGGGAGATGAGGTAGGCGATCATCGATGCGAGGACGATTCTCGGTGTGGAGCCGAGGATGGTCTCGTAGGCCCCCTGATGCTGCCAGAAGGGAGCGGGGGGAAGCAGTTTCCCTATAAAGAGTACTGCCACCATGACGATCGACATATAAAATCCCGTCATGACGAGGGTCCGGGCGCTTTCTCTCCCCTCGATTTCCGAAACCACATCGGTGAAGAGAAAGGTGAGCGGATAGAGGATTATCGCCGCGGGGAGTATGAGACCTCCGATGACAACGATTTTTGTGGCCATGATATTGGCCAGAAGAAGAGAGGTCACAAAGAGGTATTTGATAAAACGAATATTTGCTACAACCATGGCAATTTCTTATTGAAAGTTCTCCGTAAATAGGGTTACATGCAATATCATTGAAAGGAGAGGTGAGTCAATCGATTTTTTGGCTTATTCCATCGGTGATACCCGAAACAGATAACATTAGTCGCTTCAGGTTTTTTTATTATGGACTCTGAATATCTAAAGGAAAGAGAGGCGTTTCTTTACCGCGCCTACACCATGTTGGACAAGGGGGACTTTAAAGAGGCCCTTTCTCTTGCCGAAGGAAGGATTCACCGTTACCCGGGCGACGTTGATGCGTGGCTCCTTATTGCCGCTTCCTCGGTCAGTATGGGGAGGCTCAGGGAGGCGGAGAGGATTCTCCGGGAATTGAATCATATACTTCCGGGGTGGCCCCACGTCCTGGAATGTCTCGGTGATGTGCTGCGGAGAATGGGGATGACCGGGGAAGCAATGGATTACTACAAAAGCGCCCGTACACTCGACCCGCCGATGACGGAGCGTATTGCTGAAAAGATCGCGTCAATTGAGGCGGGAAGAGAAGATGATGAGGCCGAGACAGAGGAAATTTCCGCAGATTTTCAGACAGTGACGCTGGCGGACATGTATCTCAAGCAGGGAGATCAAAAGAAGGCAATTGCTGTTCTCAAGAAGATTCTTGAGAGGGATCCCGAAAACGAGGAAGCACAAAAGCGATTGAAGGTATCCGATTTCCTCCGCGATGACAACCCGAAGACCGAAGTGGTGGGCGAACTGGATCGGTGGCTGCAAAAGCTCAGGATTGGAAAGCGTAAGGATGGGTAATCTCTCGAAAGAGGAGAAACGGGTTGGCCGTATTCAGGGAGAACTCCTACGTTTTGACGTTGAGGGAATCCTCTTCTTCGATATGGCAAATATACGGTATCTGACCGGTTTTACGGGAAGTGAAGGGGCCCTTTTTGTCGGGAAGGGCGAACCGGTTCTCCTTATCGACGGCAGGTATGTCACGCAGGCAAAAAGAGAGACAAATGCCTGCGAGATTCTCCACTTTACCGACAAGACGGAGGGTATAGCGAGGCTTCTTGCAACCTCGAACGTTAAGGTGGCCGGCTTTGAATCCCAGGCCCTTACCTATGATGCCTACGAGAAACTGCAAAGAGAGACCGAAGGGATTTCCCTCAAACCGCTATCGGACGAGATAGGCCCGTTACGCGCCAGAAAAGATTCGGATGAGATTGTCCTTCTGAGGGAAGCAGCGAAAATCGCCGCCCGGGCTCTTACGGCAACCCTGGAAATAGTAACGCCCGGAGTCTCGGAACGGAGCATCGCCACCCTCCTTGAGGTGACTATGAGAGAGGCGGGGAGCGAGAAGCCCTCCTTTGAAACGATTGTGGCCGCCGGCGAAAATTCCTCGATGCCCCACGCGAGACCCGGCGGGAGTGAATTAAAAAATGGAGATTTTGTTGTCATAGACTATGGGGCAGTGTATGGGGGATATCACTCCGACGAGACCTGCACCTATGCAATAGGCAAAACATCCCGCGATCAGGAAGAGGTCTACGAAATAGTGAAGTATGCCCACGATCGTGCCATAGATGCCGTGAAGGCAGGGGTATCCTGTAAGGATATAGACGGTATTGCCAGAAACTATATAGAAGATAAGGGTCTTGGTTCTCATTTTTCTCACGGTACGGGCCACGGCGTCGGCCTTGAAGTTCATGAAGCCCCCACGGTCTCAGCAAGGAGCACGGACTACCTGGAAGAGGGGATGATAATTACGGTGGAGCCCGGCATCTATATTCCCGGCAAATGGGGCGTGAGAATTGAGGACACTGTCCTTGTTGAGAGGGATGGCTGTGAGATTATAACAAGGATGCCAAAGGAACTTGCCGTCCTGTAGGTAGAGATACTGCAGTGCGCATTGAGAAAAAGTATAACAAGAAAAAATACTCAAGGGAATAGGAGGAGGACAGTCAAGCCATGTCGACCTTTCCTGATGATCTCCTTTTCACGCGTGAACATACATGGGTGAGGGTTGATGATAATATTGCAACGATAGGAATAACCGATTATGCCCAGGATGCGATGGGAGATATACTGTCAGTAAAACTTTCCGATAACGACTCGTCAGTCGAACAGGATGAGAGCTTCGGGTTTATTGAGTCTGCAAAAACGACGATGGAACTCATATCCCCCATAAGCGGTGAGATAATAAAAATCAATGAAGATATCACCGATGATTTGGGGATCTTGAACAGCGACCCCTATGATACGGGCTGGCTGATTATTGTCAATGTTAAGGACTTGAGTGAGCTTGACAATCTCCTTGATTCCTATGAATATTCCGACTATGTTGAGGAAGAGGTGGAGGTCGAGTGACATCCTGTGGAGGAGTGGAGGTTCATACCGTTTGAAAGGTTCTCCGCCTTTGAAAATATGGCCACCGATGAGGCCATACTGAAGGTGGGACAGCAAAGGCAGACCCCCCCCACGCTCAGGTTCTACGGATGGACAGAACCTGCCGTGACGATAGGGTATTCCCAGAATCCCCGGCGCGAGATACAGTATGATTTTTGCCGCAAAGGCGGAATCGATATCGTGAGGCGGCCCACGGGAGGTAAGGCAGTTTTTCACGATGGCGATCTCACCTATTCATTCGTGGCCCATGAGCGTAATCCTCTCTTTTCGACGGATATAATGAAAAACTACGGCACCATAAGCAGATGTATCGCGAGGGGACTCGAAAAGGCGGGAATTGAGGCAGCTTTAGTGGAGGAGGGGAGAGGAAGCCGCGTAGGCTCTCTGGATTCTTTCTGTTTCTCACTTCCTCTCCGTAATGAGCTCCTTGTAGGGGGGAAAAAGATATGCGGGAGTGCGCAGTTACGGTCGAGGAGTGTCTTTCTGCAGCACGGATCCATTCTTCTTGACTTCGATCCCGAGATAACCGCCAGGGTCATGTGGAAAAATGAGGAGAACCTCATGGAGGATATATCCAAACTGAAAAATTCGGTAACCTGTGTCAATGAACATTCTGAAAACGGAATAGAGACCGACCTTCTTTGCAGGTATATTAAGGAGAGTTTTGAAGAAACGATGAAGGTACGACTTCTCGAGTCTTCGCTGACTCCCCGGGAAGAGGTGCTGAAGGAGCGGTTTTTGAGGGACAAGTATTTAAGGCCCGAGTGGAATATGGAAGGAAAGGTAGAGATACATGGACGTAACACGGATCGTTAAGGGTGAGGTACGCGGCCAGGAGGCCTATCAGATCGACGAGAGGGTATGCAGGATCAAGCTCGACGCCAACGAGAATCCCTATTCGCTCACGGAAGAGCTCTCTTTTCGTCTTTTCGAGTATCTGAGGACCTTTCCCCTGAACCGATATCCGGCCCCCGGTTCCCCCGATCTGAGGCTGAAGTTTGCGGAAAAATTCGGGATTGGCGAGGACATGATTATCATCGGAAACGGATCGGATGAACTGATTCAGATGCTTTTAACGGCCCTCCCCCCATCGGGGAGCGTCCTCATTCCATCTCCCACCTTTGGCATGTATAAGATATCATCAATTAATACGGGGCATGACGTCATCGAGATACCGCTCGACGAGAACTTCGACCTGAGAACTGATGAGATCCTTCGTGCCCTAGCGGAGGGGTCTTCCTCGTTGGTTTTTCTGAGCTATCCCAACAATCCCACGGGAAACTGTTTTGACAGGGAAAAAATTGAGACGATTATAGGGCAAAGTGACGGGATTGTGGTTGTCGATGAGGCCTACTTTCATTTTTCCGGGAGCACCTTTCTCCCCCTCCTTGAGAGGTTTGATAATCTCGTAATTTTGAGGACACTTTCAAAGGTGGGACTTGCGGCCCTCAGGATAGGCATACTCGTGGGGCACCCTTCCCTCATTCATGAGTTGAACAAGGTACGACTTCCCTATAATCTCAATACACTCTCCCAGGCAGCGGCGCATTTTTTTATCGAACACGAAGATGAATTCCTGGCGCAGACTAAAAAGATAGTGGCAGGGAGGGACGAAGTCTTTCGTGAATTAGCGTCCATAGAGGGGATTACACCCTATCCGACGGATTCAAATTTTATCCTTTTTAGTTGTCTTAGGGATAAAGATGGTGTATACGAGAGGCTCATAGAAGAAGATGTACTGATAAAGAATTTTGGATCTTCCGGTATCCTGAGGGACTGTATGAGGGTTACGCTGGGTACCGATGATGAAAACGATCAGTTTTTAAGGGCACTGAGAAAGGCTGTCCTGCAGTAAGGAGAGTGATACAACTACGTGGTAAAGTAGGGGTGGGTGACGTCGTATCGCATACGAGGCGTCGCGCTGCCCTTTTTTTTTGCATTTTGGGTTTAGCGTTGAACTGAGAAGCGAGCGCATTCCCCGCTTTATGCGGCGGGGTTAGCGAGCGAATACAAAATAAATATTTTCCATAACAGTCGGAGATTCCCCGCAACAGGTTGCGGGGAGCTTCAAAATACAAAGCGTAACATAAAGGAAAGGAAGGATTATTTTGGAAGTCAAGGTATTGGACAACGATGTGGAAAGGGCATTAAAGATCCTGAAGAACAAACTTTCTAAGAATGGTTTCTTCAAGGAGTTGAAACTGCGCAGGGCCTATGAGAAACCCTCGGTGAAGAGGAAGAGGAAGGCCCTGGAGGCGAGGCGACGGTTGGCCAAGGCGGCGAGAAGACGCAGGTGGTCGCGGTAATAATGCCTTTGTAAGGCGTCAAAAGCAGTGCCCGGGAGAGACGGTAATGGAAGAGAAGCAATATCTCGTTGATGCACTCTCTATCGATGAGTCGTGGCGAATATTCCGTATAATGGCCGAGTTTGTCGAGGCCGTCGAGGAATTGTCTCATATCGGCCATGCGGTGAGTATATTTGGTTCGGCACGGGTAGCCCCTGGCGATGAATATTACGAAAGGACGGTAGAGCTGGCGCGGCTCCTTGCCAAGGAAGGATTTGGTGTCATTACCGGAGGGGGCCCGGGGATTATGGAGGCGGCAAACAAGGGTGCCAGCGAGGGGGGAGGAAAATCGGTGGGGATGAATATCCGTCTCCCCTTCGAGCAGAAGCCGAACCCCTATGCCAATATAAGCATAGATTATAAGTACTTTTTTATCAGAAAAGTCATGTTTGTCAAATATGCCATGGCCTATGTGATTCTTCCCGGTGGTTTCGGCACCATGGACGAGCTCTTTGAGGCCCTTACCCTGATTCAGACGAAGAGAATCAAGAGCTTCCCCGTAATCCTCATGGGTGGGGGGTACTGGAAGGGGCTCCTTCAATGGCTCAAAGAAACCATGCTGAAGGAAGGCAAGATATCCGAAGAAGACCTCGACATCGTCAGGGTTATTGATGACCCCGGTGAGATAGTGAGGCATATAAATAAATTTGTGATCCTCTAACCGTTCCGTTTTCATTCCATAGAGATTTTTCATAATAAACGCTCCCTGAGGGGATGCTATTTCATAAGGTGGCATATGAGGGGGAAGCTGGATGGCGCTCTCAAAGACATAGAGAAGGGCACAATCGCCCCCTGTGACCTCCTCTGGGGTGACGAGAACTATCTCGTCGAGAAGACCCTGGGCGGCATTGTCGACCATATGCTTCCCCCTGCTGAAAGAGATCTCAGTCTCTTTCAGATGGAAGGCGATAGCACTGATATGGATACCATTGTCGAAGCGGTGCTGACTCCTTCTCTCATGCCGGGCAGAAAGGTGGTGGTTGTAAAAAATACCCGCCTTTTCTATAGCACGTCATCCTCTGCAGACATAGCAGGTGATATGCTCCGGAATCTCGAGAGAGATGTTACGATGGCTGCACGGGCCTTTGCCGTCTTTCTGGGAATGGTGGGCTGGACGCTGGAAGACCTTCAGGATGAGGAATGGAAGAAGATTCCAGAGGGTGCGTGGCAGGAAGCGGTGGGGGCAGAGGCGGCGAGGGAGAGAGAAAAATGGCTTCCCCGGTTGCTCGCGGAATGTAAGAGCCTCGGGATAAAAGAGAAGCGATACGACAAGGATACGGGTCCCGTTGAGGAGGTCCTGAAAGGGGGACTCCCTGAAGGAAATTGCCTTATACTGACCGCCGATACGGTCGATAAGAGAAAGAAATTGTACAAAACCATCTCGGAGATTGGAATTATTCTCCACTTTCCCTCGGCAAAAAAAGAAGCGGAAAAGAAAGGTCTCCTCTCGGAAGCGGCACGGGACATCCTCTCCGAGAGGGGAAAGAGCGTTTCCCCCGGTGCCCTCTCCGCGCTCGCGAAAAAGACGGGCTTTGACATTCAGGCCTCAATGGAAGAACTTGAAAAACTGATAACCTACGCGGGGGACAGGGGAGTCATCGACGAGAATGACATAAAGGCCCTCACAGGGAGGAAAAAAGAGGACTCCGTCTTCGAGCTCACGTCGGCTGTTGTTGAAAGGGACCTTGAAAAGGCCCTTCTGATCCTTCACAATCTTCTCGATCAGGGCGTGCACCATCTCATGATACTGACCATGATAGTAAGGGAAATACGGTTTCTTCTGCAGGGTAAGATTATCCTCAAATCTGAGGTGATTTCATCCTTCCGCCCGGGTATGGATTACAGAAAATTTCAGGACAGTCTCTATCCCTCAATAAAGGCCCTGGGAGAATCGCGGGGCACAAAAAAAGGATGGCTTTTCGGCCAGCATCCCTATGTGATCTATAATGCCCTGAGAAATTCCGGGCGCTTTTCCTATGATGAGCTTGTGGGATATATGAACCGCCTCGTCGACGTTGATCTTGCCCTTAAAACGACGGGCATGAAACCGAGGATTGTCCTTGAACATCTTTTAATGGATATATGCAGATAAAAGGCTGGTGCAGTCCTATAATTTCCTCCGCCTTCTCTCGGTAAGCCTTTCTTTCTTGGAGAGCCTTCGTGCGGGGCCTTTTTTACCGCCCCTTTTCAGGTCCTCATCGTCGTCTTCATCGGGAGAAAACCCCTTTTCGCTGAGGAGAGCCGCTTCTCCTTCCAGTACCATTCTGGTCTCGAATTCCGGCGATGTTATGGCAACG
Organism: Deltaproteobacteria bacterium; assembly: GCA_016933215.1. Taxonomy (GTDB): domain Bacteria; phylum Desulfobacterota; class Syntrophia; order Syntrophales; family UBA2210; genus JAFGBH01. The sequence continues at coordinate 55,458 of JAFGBH010000047.1, forward strand.
CCCCCCGATCGTCCCACAGCCTCGGCAATTTCCCTGTCCGAGGTCACAACCACCAGCTCCTCACCGCTTCTCTTCCTGGCTATCCTCTTTATGACCTCATCGGCCTTTTCTCCCCTTCTGGAGTAGATTATGTGAACACCTGCCTCTTGTAGCCTCTCCTCACGAAGGGGGCCGCCGATCCAACCGTCAAAGACGACGGTTATCCTGTGCCCTTTTATTTTTCTGTAGGGTGCGAGTCTCTGTATGAGTTCTTCCCGCCCTTTCTCAAGGCCAAGTCTCTCGAAACGCCTGAGGGAATCCGACTGCCGGATGAGGTTGTAACCATCGATGATAATGTGCATGATTCCCCCGAAGGTACAATTATTTCCACGAAGTTTTTATAAAGAATAGAAGGAGGCTATTGATCGCCCAGGATGCGTCTCATTTCCCTGATGGTATGGCCGTAGTCGTTACTCCGAAAAATCGAGGAGCCGGCCACAAGGATATCGGCCCCCGCATCACGTATCGTGGCAATATTCTCAAGTGTGACACCGCCGTCGACCTCGAGGAGCACGTGGGGCGCCTCTTTGTCGATGAGGGCGCGGGCGCGTTCAATCTTCCGAAGCGTATTCTCGATAAACGTCTGGCCGCCGAACCCTGGATTCACCGACATGATGAGGAGGAGATCGATATCGCCAATGATCTCCTCTATCTGGTCAAGGGGTGTTGCCGGATTCAGCGAAACCCCTGCTTTTACTCCCCGTTCCTTGATTGAATGTACCGTCCGGTGGAGGTGGCGCTCCGCTTCAACATGAACGGTAATGAAGTCGCTTCCTGCATCGGCGTATTCTCCGATATACCTGCCGGGGGTCTCTATCATCAGATGGACATCAAAGGGAATATCCGTTGTCTTCCTGATTGAGGCGATGACCGGAGGTCCGAAGGTGAGATTGGGGACAAACTTACCGTCCATTACATCGACGTGAATGAGATCGGCACCGGCGGCCTCGACGGCATGTATCTCACCGGCGAGGTTGCCGAAATCCGCTGACAGTATGGAGGGGGCAATTTTCGTCATATTAGAACTTCATCACGAGCATGTGACTCTTTCCCGTATCGGTTTCTCTGATGGTAAGACGGAGCTCGGCGGCGCTCTTCGCCTCTCCGGGGAAAAATATAAATCCGTGGGCGATGTCGTGAGCAGGAATCGGCTTTCGTTCCAGGGTCCTGTTCTGCAGGTCCCCGCCTATCTTGTTTTGCACATCCTCGTCGGAGATCCCCTTTGCACCTCCTATAAGAACTCCCGCCGCGGAACCCATGACGGCACCCTTTCCCGCGGCCTCACCCACATTTTCCCCCGTAACGATTCCTATGGCGGCACCCACAATGGCCCCCGCCGCGCCTCCGATGAGTCCCGGTTTGATCGATTCGGGAACGGCCTCTCCGTATTCCGTCTTTTTCGATATGCGGTCATAGGCGAGATCCGAATCGAGGATGGGCCACAGGTTGTCGTCGGAATCGACGAGATAGGTCTTCTCGGGAAGTATCTCCAGGGGATGGTCTCCCTGATTGTCAAAGATTACCTGTACCGGTAAAACACCTGCGCTTACGATATCGAAACCGAAGGCGGACTTTGCCTCGCTTCGGTCGGCGAAGGCCTGTGCCGCTATATGTGCACCGGCAATCCAGGTTGCATTGGGAAGCGATTGCGGCATCTTGAAGGGCACGACTTTTCTCTCATATCGCGTGCAGCCGAGAAGGATGACAAATAACATGGAAAACACTGCTATCACAGTGCAGCTTCGATGTGACAGGTTCATTTCTTCTACCCTTCCTTTTTTTTGCAAATTCTATAGGATGTGAAAGGACGTGTCAATGATTAAAGCCGCACCCGGCACGGGAAACCCCTTCGCTCATCCGGTCGCACTTTTTCCCGTGGTGTCTGACCTCCCTCTTCCGACACGGTACGGCCGGTCATTACTCTACCGCCCAGTGCATATGAAGCTCCCCGCCCACAGGGTGGAGCTTGCGGGTGCGCCCCCGGTCAACAGTGAGATGAACTGAGAAGCGAGCGAATACAAAATAAACAGTTTCCTTACCGGTCATACTTTCCCCGCACAGCGTTGCGGCGAACGTCAATCGTGCTTGACAGCGATGCAAAAGAGCATTATGTTCCTTCTCCTATGTATACCTTTTTATACAACATACTCCTCGCTTTCGCGGCCACCTTCCTTCTTCCCTATTATGGGGCAAAGATTGTGGTGACGGGAAAGTATAGAAAGAGCATAGGACCGAAGTTCGGCTTTGCTGCGCCTCAGGAGGGAGAGGACATGAAGGGCATCCCCCGGATATGGGTCCACGCCGTCTCGGTGGGGGAAGTGACCGCCGCCGCCCCCATAGTCGCCGCACTCAGGGAGCGCTTTCCCCTGGCAGCCATCGTCCTTTCCACGAGCACCGAGACGGGTCAGGAAATGGCGCGAAAGACTATCAAGGGGGCAACGGCCTTCATCTACTTTCCCCTCGATATCCCCTTTGTGATACGAAGGGTCCTGAATCGTGTAAGACCCGATATCGTTATTCCCGTCGAAACGGAGGTCTGGCCGAACTTTATCCGCCTCTGCGGTGAGAGGGGGGTGAAGGTCATGATGGTGAACGGAAGGCTCTCTCCCCGATCATTCAGGAGGTACAGGAAGACCAGGTTTTTTTGGAAAGAGACCCTCCGCAGGATTGACGAAATAGGGGCGATCTCCGAGACCGATGCGGGGCGTTTCAGGGCCCTCGGGGCTGATCCTGCGAGGGTTCGTATCATGGGTAATGCAAAGTATGACAGCCTCGCGGCCCGGGCGGAACCGGCCCTTCGTGACGAGATTGCGGGAAAGCTGAATATTCCTTCCGGTGCACAAGCTTTCGTCGCGGGAAGCACCCACGAGGGGGAGGAGCGTATCGTCCTTTCCGTCTGGCGACGGCTTCTCGTGGCATACCCCGATCTTTTGCTGATCCTGGTCCCCCGGCATGTCGAGCGGGGGGGGGAAGTCCTCCGAATTCTTCGAGAAGAGGGTTTCAGCGATTGTATCGCGATGTCGGAGATCGTGCAGGGAAAGAGGCGAGGAGACGAAAGAATCGTCGTCGTTGACATAATCGGTGAGCTCTTCAGGGTCTACTCGCTCGCAACCGTCGTCTATTGCGGCGGGAGTCTGGTCCCAAAGGGGGGGCAGAATATTCTGGAGCCCGCTTCCTGGGGCAAGGTGGTCTTGTACGGCCCTTCCATGGAAGACTTTGTCGATGAAAAGGAGTCTCTGGAAGCGGCTGGTGCCGGGATTCAGGTGGCCGGCGAGGAAGAACTTTTCGAGGGCATACAACCCCTCATGAAAGATCCTCGATCCCGAGAGGCGAGAGGCGAGGCAGGGAAGGCGGTCGTTGCCTCGAACCGGGGGGCCTCGGGGCGCTATGCCGAAATGGTTGCCGATGCCTTGACGGGGAAAACAAGCGAGAGAAAACGCGATAACCGTTTATAACAACGGTTTTTTGGGCTTTCCTGCGAGAAGATAACGGCCTATTCCGCCCGTTTCATATACTCATTCCACCGGCTGTCCACCCATGACTGGAGCTGGTTGAGCTGCTCGATGCTCATCTTCCTGAATCTCCCCTGACGCTCCACATACTGAACAACGGGGAGCCGTTTGCCCTTCTTTGCCAGGGTCTCGCTCCTCCCCGTAAAGCGGAATTTTCCGTCTTCGATCTCGCACAATACAAAGATACCAGTTTCCACCGCCAGTTTTCCCACCCGTACCGTATCCTTTGCCGGATAGGCCCAGCCAGGGGGGCAGGGTATGTCGATATGGATATATCTCGTACCCTTAATCCTCTTTGCCTTTACGAATTTATCATAGAGATCGGCGGGATAGGCAGGAGAGACGGTGGCAAGATAGGGGAGGTCATGGGCCTCCATGATCTTTAGCATATCCTTCTTCTTCTCCCGCTTTGTCAGGATCGGTGTCGTTGTTGTCAGGGCACCCATCGGAGTCGCGCCGGAGCGTTGCGTGCCCGTGTTCATATAGGCCTCATTGTCATAGCAGGCGAATATGAAGTTGGTATTCCTCTCGGCGGCGCCGCTTAAGGACTGGATCCCCATATCGTAGGTGCCTCCGTCGCCGGTGAGAGCGAGGACGGTGATTTCTGTTTTGTTAAGGGCATTCAGGGCGGCAACGATGCCCGAGGCGGAAGCGGCATTGCCGGCAAAGGTGGCGTTAATAGCCGGTACCGTGACGGAGGTGGTCGGATACAGTCCGTGAAGCACGCAGAGGCAGCTTGGAGGTATTGCCACAATGGTATTTTCCCTGAGCGCCTTTAATATGTAGCGATAGGCGAGCGATAGTCCACATCCCTGGCATGCCCTGCTTCCGGGAAGTATGTATTCCTTGTCATTGATCTTGAATATGTTTTCCTGCATCAGCGCTACCCCGTATGGCAATTGAGCCACGTCGTTTCGTTTTCCTCTGTTCCCGAATCGATCCTGGTTATGGTTTCCTTCACCGCGTCGGCGAGTTCCCGCGCCTTCACGTCTCTTCCCCCGAGCCCCGCAATATAATTATGCATGGGTGCCTCAATCCCGGTCCCGTAGAGGGCCGACTTTATGTCCGAGGAGACCCCTCCGTCGCAGCCGTAGCTCATGCATTTCTCGAATACAACGATGACCTTGGCCTTTTTAAGGGCCGTGGCAATCGCTTTTCTCGGAAAGGGCCTGAAGACCCTGATACCGACGACACCGGCCCTGATTCCTTCTTTCCGAAGCGAATCCGCCGCCACGGTGGCCTCGGCGGCGATGGAGCCCATTCCCACAATGACAATCTCGGCATCGTCCGTCATGTGCTCCCAGAGAAGGCCGCCATGGTCGCGGCCGAAGGCCTGTCCGTAGGCCGTGCTGACCTCCTCGATGGTATCGGTCGATTTCAGAAGGGCATCCTGCAGCTTGTAGCGTTTCTCCATGTATCCGTCGCAGAGGACTCCCTCGGCATTTTCCCTCCTCCAGGGGAAGAAGACGGGGTTCACCGTCACCGGATTTTCGGGGGAGATATCGACCGATGGTTTGTAGGGAGGGAGAAACTCGCGGACCTTCCCGTAATCGGGTATCTCAACGGGCATCATCGTGTGGGAGAGGACAAACCCGTCGTAGCAGACCATGACCGGTATGTAGACTGCCTCGGCGATGCGATAGGCCTGGATGATCGTGTCGATGATTTCCTGGTTGTCCCTGCAGTAGATCTGGATCCATCCCGTATCCCTCTGTGAAAAGGAGTCCTGCTGGTCATTGAAGATCGACCATGGCGCCCCCACGCCGCGATTGACGCAGCACATGACGATGGGGAGCCGCGAGCCCGCGGCCCAGTGAATCTGCTCGTGCATGTAGAGAAGGCCGTTGGAACTTGTTGCCGTAAAGACCCTGGCACCCACGGTGGATGCCGATATGCAGACCGTGAGGGCCGAATGCTCTCCCTCAACCCGCACATATTCCGCCCTCAACTCGCCCCCCTCCACAAAGGTGGAGAGTTTCTCGGCGAGGCTCGTCTGCGGCGTGATGGGGTAGGCGGCGATCACGTTCGGCTCGACGAGTTTCACTGCCAGGGCCGCTGCCTCATTTCCCGTTATGATTCGCGTATCACTCATCGCACTCCACCTTTCTCACCATCCGTATTGCATTGGGGGGACATTCCTCGGCGCAGATACCGCATCCCTTGCAGTAGTCGAGGTCGATCTCGACGGGTATGGACATGGTGACCACACCGTCGGGGCAGTAGAGCCAGCATAAAAAGCATGCCGCCTTCCCCTTGGTCTCGGGGATACACTTTGAATGGTCTATCACGGGTTTCAGGTCACTCCAGTCACCCGTCTTACCAGCCTCCCCGATCGCCGGGGTGCATATTCCGGATATGTACTTGTCTCTTTGTTCCATAGTCGAACCTACTCCGTTGTGGCTTCTCGTATCACCGTTTTATCGTAGGCCATCGTGATGGCCTGCAGATTCGTATAGGCCTGATGGTCGGGCATCTTCTTTTTCAGTCCCCTCTCTATGTTATCCAGGGATACGAGATCCGAGGCACGTGAGAGGGCGCCCAGGAGGGGTGTGTTGACCGTGGGGAGTCCGCCCATGAAGAGGTGCTGTTCCCGGGCTATCTGCGAGGCGTCGACGAGAGCCAGATCGAAGGAGCCGTCAATGGCAATCTCCTCCATTCCGAGGGCGGTGTTGATGATGAGGACACCCTTTTCCTTCAATCGCCCGACAACGTCCATGACCTCGATGAGAGATTCGTCGAGGACCACGGCGATATCGGCATATTCTATCTGAGAGAAGGTCCTGAGTGGCTCGGCGGCTATCCGTGTGGATGCCGTGAGCGGTGCCCCCCTCCTCTCGGGACCGAAGGTGGGCGCCGATGTTACCCCCCTGAATCCCTGAATGTATGCCGCCTCGGCCAGGATCTGCGATGCAAGGACCACACCCTGCCCCCCCCTTCCGTACCAGATGATTTCATGCATAGTCATCGCCCCATTTTTTCGCAAAAAAAAGGCCATGGATTGTTACCCCATGGCCCTTGTACCTTGTAATACTATCGCATCATATCTTACAGGTGACAGGCCAGGGGCATTCACCCCTAAGAAGAGCGAGGCACAAAAGGTGTAAACGTAATAGAATTGTTGCTCTCCGGCTTGTCATGAATCGTTCCGCCTTCGTAAGATTCCGATTTTCTATATCAAAAAAATGTGAAAGTCAACATGATTTTTTCATCTGGGATAGGTGAAACGGGACAAGTCTCCGGGGGCTTCGCTCAACACCCCTCGTTGACGGGGCCGGTGGCATCTGGTATGTGATTACAATAGTTGAACTGAACAGCGAGCGCATTCCCCGTTGCTTGCAGCGGGGTTAGCGAGCGAATAAAAAATAACATTTATCTTAACAGTCGGAGAT
>JAFGBH010000048.1 GCA_016933215.1 Deltaproteobacteria bacterium
GGCTCAAGCGTCGGAAGTCTTACCACGCGACACTGGAGTTTGTCGTATCCGCCATTGCCGGCGGTGACAACCGCCTTCATCGTTTTCTCACCGTCCCGCGGATCAAACCGGTCGTCTTTTGGATCGGTATCCCATGTACTGCTCATGTCGAATCTTCCTTTCATTTCTATGGCACGCCCGGGTCGCTGCCATCAGTCACACCGGAATTACGTCGCCACTTCTGCCGGCCATACTTAGTGTATAAAGCGAATCATCTTCTCGAATACGCCGGGGCTGGCAGCTATTCTGCCGGCTATCTTCCTCAGAAAGGGCGGCGATTCCGTTCCTTTTATATCCGGGATCAGCCGTTTTCCCTCTTCGGTCTTGTGAATCTCTTCCAACTTTTTGAGGGCGGAAAGCTCCCCTCTCTTTTCAATCTCCTTCCACACACAATCCACAAGAGGGTTCAGGGCGCATTGCGTTCCCCGCTCGGGAAAATCCTTGCAGGGTTCATACTTCTTTTTGGCGGGGCACTCGGTTACCGGGCAGATTCCTCCCGTATAAGCAATGACGCAGTGATCACAGGTACTGCAATGACTATTGACGATAGGATTATCCTGGTGGCTTATCGGCGTAACACCGACCGTATCGAGCACCGCCACCACCGGAATCTCGGGCTCACAAAGATAAGCCGATTTGATCCCCGAGGCGCAGCTCAGGACTATCATGGCATCACTCTTCGAAAGAGGGCGGCGATGTGTTCTGAGGGCCTGCCGCATGATTTCCTCCGAACAGCAGGCAGTAACACAGGTGGAAAACACGACCTCTTTATCCCATCTTCGCAGGAGATCTCTCAGGATGCGAATCCCCAACGAGCCGCCGTTATCGCATAAATTGGCGCAGGCCGCGCAACTGATGATCGAGACCGTGTCTGCACTTCCCAGGGCGTATTTAATCTCAGCCGCTGGTTTCCATTCCGTCTTTATCATAGAGTGTCCCTCGGTGTGATTTTATAAAAGCAGCCGTTCCCCTGCGGGGAAAAACGTTACATTATCAAAATAGATTGTCAAGCACTATCCTTACAGTATGATACCATTTACCGATCGGTACCAAAAAACAGAGTATCTGGTCCTGCCTGAAAGCGGATGGCAAGCGGATGGCAAGCGGATGTCATTTTCATTGTAGCGTTCCGATGAAAATAGTGATTTAATGAAGCGGAAACAAATGATAATTAACGAGAAGTTCCGAAAAGTTATTACCGCATGGGGGATTCTGGAATGATAAATGAAACCCCGCTTCTCGAACGATACCGGGGTTTGTGCGTTTCCTGGAAATCAATATGCATTGGGGGAGGATTCAGGCATGACTGCAGAAAGTACGGTGATCAAGGATGGTATCATTGTCTTCAGGGGAAAGTTGTCACGCAATCTTCTCATGGACCCGATTGTCAGCAGTTCCTACTTTCTGGAGGACGGGGACAGTGTGATCATTTTCGATCCCTCCTGCGGCAGGACAATCGCCAGGAGAATCGAAGCATATATCGAAAAAAGAAAACGGGAGCGGTCACCGTGGAAAAAGGCTGTCATCATTGCCGGGCATTCCCATATGGATCACGCCAACAACTTCTATCTCATCGACCGGCTGGAAGCTGACGAACGCCATATCTACGTCCACGAAAAAGGATTCGAAAACGGTCGGGTCAAGAACGAACCCGTTCCCTTCATGGAAAATGTCATACGAGAGACCCGGGAATACTATAATGTTTACCGATCGTTCCCCGTACCCTATAATCTTCTGATCGCTCCGGTTGCCCTGATTGACGCCCTCTCTCCCTCCCTGGCGCGCAAGATGTTAAGTTATATCGGCGGCATACCCTGGTCGCTGCCGGTGAACGGCTCGCTGGAACCGGAACCGATTAAGGAGAGCGATTTACAGAGTTTCATGGTCGGGGACTTGGAACTGAGAGGCTGGGCGCTGGATGATAAATTCATCTTCCCCACTCCGGGCCACAGCGAGTGCTCCTTGTCGCTCTTCTGGCCCGAAAAGAAAGCACTCTTTATCAGCGATGCCGATTGGATCGGCAATCCTGTCTTCGTATCGGGCTCGGTGAGAGACTGCATCGACAGCCTGACGATGATGAGGGACCTGGCGGCGCGGGAGATTGTCGATCTGCTGCTTCCCGCCCATGGGGCCGTCAAGGAGGGAAAGGAAACGATTCTGACGTACCTGGATTTTCATATTCATCGTCTACAAGTCATGCGAGACGAGGTGCTGTCGGCGTATCACCGATGCGGCCGGAACAGCGGTATCATCGCACTGACACGATTTCTGACGCAGGAATCTCCGCTTTTCAAAACATACAAAATTACCAATTACCCGAGACTGGTGGGATTTGTCCATAACGTTACCGCGGTATGCCTGAAAGAGGAAGGGCTCCTGTAAACAGGACGCGTTTTTATTGCTACGTTCGAGTGGACTATGGGGATCAATCCCATCTTATGAAAAGCTTAGATTAAATAGGATTACCTGCATTGCTGGCTGCTTCGATCATGGTTTTTCTCCACGGCGGTAAGATGAAGCGTTCAGGCAGATCCTGCAAGGTATTCATTTTTTAATCCGTCGAAAGCATTTCCTTGAGTCTCAGCGCATCATGGACCGCATAACCGGCCTCGTCGTTATCAAAATAGCAGAATATCTCCTTACCCTGACTCTGCCAGGTCGATAAAGCGCTCGCCCAGCCGGAGAGCGTTTTCACGTCATAGTGACCCTGATAGGCACCTGCAGGACCGTGAAGCCTGACATAGACAAAATCGGTGGTCACCTCCCGGGGAGAGAGCCGCCCTTCCAGATGATAGATACAGAAAGCAGCTCCCCGTTTCGCCAGGATTTGATAAATATCATCGGAGAACCAGCTGGGGTCCCTGAACTCAAAGACATACCGGAAATCGCCGGGGAGAAATTGCAAAAATGCATCCAGTCTTTCAGAATTGATGCGCCATCGCGGGGGAAGTTGAAAGAGAAGAGGCCCCAGTTTTTCTCCCAGAACGCCCGCTGCATCAAGCAACGGGGGCACCCCCCTTGATGGATCCTTCAGTTTTTTCATGTGAGTGATATAGCGACTCCCCTTGAGAGCGAAGATGAAGTCAGAGGGTACGGTCTTTTTCCACAGCTCAAGAGTTGATTTTTGGGGAAGTTGGTAGAAGGAGGTATTGATTTCCACAGTATTAAATTGACCGGTGTAGTAAGAAAGCATTTCTTCAGCGGAAATGGTTTCCGGATAGAAAGGCCCTTTCCAGTGAGCATAATGCCATCCGGACGTACCAATGTGTATACTTCCTGAACGTTTCATATGCGCTTTACTATCATTCCGCAGCGTACCCGGCATTAAAAGTTTAACAGATTTTGTTTTTTACCGTAAAAACAAAGTCCACGCAATTGCAAATATTTCCAAAAAACGAATACTTATTATTCACGCGATATCGTATCCTTCCTGAAACCGGTTAGCAGGACTATTTAATGTTCATAGTTGATTTCTAAAGAAAATCATGATTATATGCAGTAGACACAAAGGGTAATTGAAGTAATAATCCTAAACCTTTCATTCATATATGAGGGCGTTATGGACTGATTGCGGAAACCCCGTTACTTGAAAGGTAGCGGGGTTTTTTGTTTTTAAACGGTTTATGATTATGTGCAGCAACTAATAGTAATGCAAACTATTTTAGAAAGGAGGTGGGGTAATGTCTGGAAATACCAAGATTCGATGGGGTTGGCTCAAAGGAATGTATATTTACACTATTGTTTTATCGGGATTTCTTGGACTGGGAATACTTGTTGTGCCCGAGGTGATAAAAACAAAGTTTCCATGGCCAGTTGAGGAACCAACAGCGTTTGGGATTATTGGCAGCGTTTACGTGGCATTCGGACTGCTGTCTATACTGGGTCTGCGATCTCCTCTCAAATTTGTGCCCGTACTCTTGATGCAACTTTGCTATAAGTTAGTATGGTTTGTCGGTGTTCTTATTCCCTTGTTGGTTACTGCACGTTTTCCCAGTTATGCGATATCTATGGTGATAATCTTTATAACTTTTATAATTGGAGATTTAATCGCGATACCGTTTCGCTACGTTTTCGCAAAGTCATCCAACCAGTAAACACTTTTCAAGTTTGAGAAGGTATAAGTTTCATTATCGTGGGGCAGGGCTAGAAATGGTCCTGCCTTTTTTTATTGAGTCTTTCAAATGGTAATCGACAATTTTTACGCTAAACGATTCTGTTGATTTGGTAGGCGAAGCATGCATGAAAGGACAAGGGGCAGGGGGAAATGACATTAGAGGCCAAGGTAGGTTTTCCGTATGACTTCATCCTGGAGCAGCTGATCGCCCGCCCCTTCGGCAATGATTTTCCCCGATGAAAGTACATAGTTTCGCGAGGCCATTTTGAAGACTGTGCTCACCTCCTGTTCAACGAGAAGGACGGTGATTCCCAGATTGCGAACCTCGGCGATTCTTTCAAAGACTTCCGCCCGTAACATGGGGGCCAGTCCGGTGGAGGGCTCATCAATGCAGAGCAGTTTGGGGTTGGACATCAGTGCTCTTCCAATGGCGAGCATCTGCTGCTCACCGCCGGACAGTGTTCCCGAGATCTGACCCGACCGGCTTTGAAGCACGGGAAACAGTTGATACACCTTGTCGCGGTTGTCGGCGATCTCATCCTTTTTATGGAGGAGATAGGCACCGGCCATGAGATTATCGATGACGGTCATTTCCTTAAAGGGCCGTCTTCTTTCCGGGCAGTGAATCAGGCCGCGTTTAACGATATCATAGGCGGGCATCTTGTCTATTCTCTCACCATCGAAGGTCACCGTTCCCTCAATGGTAATGTCCCCGCTTGTCGACCTGCTCGTAATTTCCTTCTCCCGCGCCACCAGACCCGTTATCGCCCTTAACAGGGTGGATTTTCCGGCCCCGTTCCGCCCGACGAGGCTTACCAGCTCACCTGTTTCCACACCCATACTCAGGTCGTTGATGACCATGGCCCTGTCATAACAGACTGTCAGATTCCGGACTTCGAGCAGCACCCTCAGATTTCCCCCTCGCCAAGATAGGCCTCTATGACCTTTGAATTATTCACAATCTCTACGGGCGTCCCATCGGCTATGATGGTCCCGAAGTTGAGCACGATGATACGGTCGGCAATCTTCATCAACTGCTGGAGCTTGTGCACGATGATGATCATGGCCGGCCCCTCGCTGTGAAGCCTTCCGAAACGCCCGCCCTTGTGCAGACGGTGGATCGATTTGGCCATGAGTTCCGTTTCCGCCGGACTGAGCCCCCCGAACGGTTCGTCCAGTATGAGCAGTTCGGGCTCGGTGGCAATGGCCCGCGCCACTTCGAGCCGCTTCAGATCACCCTGCGAAAGCGTAGAGGCGTCTTCGAGAGCCATGTCAGAGATGCCGGCAAACTCAAGTGCATCCATGGCCTTGGCCTCGATCCTCTTGACCCATTCCCCCCGTTTCATGGCACGCGGGGAAAGACAGGACACCATGACATTGGCTATGATGGGGAGCCGCCGGAAGGGTCTCATGTTCTGAAAGGTACAGGCAATGCCCCGGTTGACAATATCCCAGGTCTTTTTACCGGTAATTTCCCTTTTCTTAAAGAGGATGCTCCCCGAGTCCGCCTTCAGGATGCCGGTGATCAACCGGACAAGCGTCGTCTTTCCGGCGCCGTTGGGACCGATCAGACCCAGGATCTCTTCACGGGCAACGGAGAAATTGACGTCATTAACCGCTTTCAATCCTCCGAACTGCTTGTTCAGTCCCATGACTTCCAGAAATGCTTCGCCCATATCAGCTTTCCTCGGCCTCTTCCCTCAACTCCCTGCGCGAGACCTTTCCCACGTCCGTCTTCGGGAGCTCACCCCTGAATTCTATAATTTTGGGCACCTTGTAGTCAGCAAGATTCTCTTTGCAAAAGGCCTTGACCTCCTCTTCCGAAATCTTGCCCCGTGCCTCACTTTCCAGAATAACGTATGCCTTGATGATGTTCCCCACCCGTGGGTCGGGTACCCCCACAACGCCGGCAGCCTTGATCTGGGGATGCTGGTACAGCACTTCTTCCACATGCCTGGCAAACACTGAGTATCCCTTGTATTTAATGAGATCCCGCTTGCGGTCAAAGAAGAAAAAATACCCGTCTTCATCCATCTTGACGAGGTCACCCGTCCTCAGCCATTTCTCACCGTCTATATCAATCAGTGATTCGCCGGTTTCCTCCTCCCGCTTCCAGTAGCCCTGCATGATGTTCGGCCCGTTCAGGATCATTTCCCCGACCTCACCGAGGGGCATAAAATCCGTCCCCTCATGTTCGATGATGGCGGCCTTCATGCCGGGCAGGGGTACTCCGAAGGACCCCCGTTTCGGTCTTTGATAAGGGCTGCTGTGGCTCACGCCGGTGGTTTCGGTCATCCCGTACCCCTCGAAGATCTGCGATTCCGTCCGTTTTTCCCATGCTTCAATGGTCGATTCATGAAGGGTATCGGCGCCGCAGGCGATCAGTTTGAGGCGCTTCCAGTTGACCCGGTCCGTTTTTTCATATTCCTTAAGATACTCAAACATAGTGGGTACGCCGTAAAACCCCGATGCCTGGTATCGTTCCATAGCGGACAGGATGTCATCGATGTCCGGCGTGGTAAAAAGGACCATGGTAAAGCCCTGTACAAGGCTGGCGAGCATCACGACAACCTGACCGTAGATGTGGAAAAAGGGCAGAAAGGCCATGACCAGTTCGTTCCCCTCTTCAAAAAAGGGCCAGAATGTCCGTATCTGCGCCTGCATGGCGACCATATTGGAGTGTGTAAGAATGGCCGCCTTTGGAAGCCCCGTGGTACCGCCCGTATAGGGGAGGGCCGCAATGTCACGCTCCGGTTCAATGGATACCCGGGGAGGCTGGGGAGGATATTGCCTGATGAGGTCCTGAAAGTGAAGGAGACCCTTCTTATCTCTGTGTGCGGAAGCAGGGACCTGCATTTCCGAATAGATCTTTCCGACGGCACTCTTTCCCAGAAGCCGTCTCACCGCAGGCAGGTACTCGGCCACACTGGTGAGGATAACGTTTGTGAGGGCAAGACCGGCTTTCTCCACATTATCATAGAGGATGTCCAGACAGACGAGCGTCGTCGCGTCACTGTCCTGAATCTGATGACGTATCTCATGGCTGGTATAAACGGGGCTTATCGGGGTTACTTTCGCACCTATCTTCAGGGCCGCGAAATAGGCAATGATAAACTGCGGGCAGTTCAGGAGATAGAGGGCGACGGTGTCATCCTTCTTGACGCCCAGGTCGACCAGTGCCGTGGCAAACCGATCTATCAGTTCCTTCAGTTTCGTGTAACTGATCTTTTTCCCGTAGAAGATCATTGCCGACTTATTCCCGAATTTTTCCGCCACCTCGTCAAAGATATCGGGTATCGATTGAGCGGGAACATCGACAGTCGGGGATACTTCCCCGGGATAGTGCTTCAGCCAGGGCTTGGAAAGATAGGCGTCTTTCGCATTCATGGTTTGTCCTCACAGTGTTTTTACTCTTTTTCGCGTCCCACGCGTAGGAGGCGATGTATTCGAAGGGTCTCTTTTTATTCCCCCTTTCGAGCACGAAATGCCGTCATTCCAAGGACGCCGAACAGACGCGGCATACGGTGCGGGTGGCGATATTTCTGATCTTACACCGGGGACACTCCGTTTCTATTTTGTCCCGCAGCCAGGGAAAAAGCCCGTCAGGCATATACAGAAGAATTACAATCAGCACGCATGCGAACATCAGGGTCCGATACTCCTGCCAGAAGCGCAGGAATTCCAGCAGTGGAAAGAGGATAAATACCGCACCCACAGGGCCATAGATTGTCGCAACACCGCCGAACACGGCCCAGATGACCACCAGAAAGGACATGCTGACCTCGAGGGTTGAAGGACCGGCGATCCGCATGAAGTGGGCATAGAGTCCCCCCGCAATACCGGCAAAAAACCCGCTCAGGCAAAATGCCAGCAGTTTGTAGCGTGTCGTGTTGACGCCCGAAGCCCTGACAGCCAGTTCGTCCTCCCGTATGGCATGAAAGATGATGCCTGTATTGGAGTCGGTTATCTTCCACATGATTGTGCAGAGGCCGAACATGAGACCGGCGACGATGTAGTAATTGGTAACGCGCGACCGGGCAATCCGCTCAATGCCCGAAATACCAAGCTCACCGCCGGTCAGATCGGGAAAGGCAAAGACGAAGCCCATGAGTATGATGGGAAAGGCAAGCGTCGTCAGGGCCAGATAGGTTCCCCTGAGCCTGAGACAGGGAATCCCTATGATAAGACCTGCCAGAACCGCAACAAGTCCGCCAAGCGGGATGCTGGCCCAGGGGGGAAGATGGACATGCAGATTGCTCATGGCCGCCGCATAGGCACCCACTCCAAAGAAAAGGGCATGTCCGAAATTGATCTGGCCGGTAAAACCGGAAAGCAGGTCCCAGCTCGCGGCCAGTATGGCAAAAATACAGGTGAGCGTGAAGATGCGAAGCGTGTATTGATTGTTGGTGAACACTGGCAGGAGGAGCAGGAAGAGAAAAAAGACGACGACAACGACCCGTGAAGGGAGCACAATGACTTCATTTTTCAGTACGGTAAAGAGCTTTCTGACGTAAAATCGAATAAGGTCCATGGCTATCGTTCTTCCTCAAAGGTTACGCCAAAGAGGCCTTCCGGCCTGATGATCAATACGAGAATCATGATGGAGAGGGCAACCGAGCCCTTTAGAAAGGCACCCGCCGGGATTGCAAAGACCACAATTGCCTCTGCGAAGCCCAGTATATATGCCCCTATAAAACTCCCCTTGAGACTTCCGAGTCCGCCCAGGACGACAACGGCCATCATCATGATCAGCGGGTGCATCCACATGAGCGGATCAAGAATGGTGAGCGGCACCACAATGGCCCCCGTGAACGAGGCGAGTCCCACGGAGATGCCCATGGTTATCATGGCGACCCGCGCCTCGTTGATTCCCATGAGGTTGGCCACTTCCCTGTCCTGCGCTGTGGAACGGATTGCCAATCCAAGCCTGGTTTTCATGAGAAGGGCCCAGAGCACCCCCAGAGCGATCAGGGCCGCAAAGAAGGTCAAAAGCTGCTGATAAAAGACCTTGACGTCCAGGATCAGGAAATACCCCTTGATCAGCGACGGCACGCTCAAATAGGTGCCCGTAAATATAAGGGTCATGATTTCCTGAAGAGCCATGGCGAGGGCTATGGTTGCGATCAGTACGGCACCCTCATGCTCCCGGATAGGATTTATAAGAAATTTATAGGCAACCATGCCGAGCAAGGTGACGAGAATAACGGCGGCAACCATGCCCCAGAGGGGATGGAATCCCATTTCGTGGGTGGCAAAATAGATGCAGTAGCCGGCTACCATGTAGAAGGCGGTATGCGCGATGTTCACGATGCGGGCCACGCCGAAGATGAGAGAAAACCCTATGGCGAGCAGGGCGTAAACGCTCCCGCTTATGAGACCGCTGATAATGATGTCCAGAGCCATATGTCCTCAGCAAATGGGCGCAACCCGCCCCTCCTGTCATCCAGGACAAAGGGCGGATGGCGCCGATTGTTGAATATCACTTATTGCTTATACGCATCCACAACCCAGGGCGGTATTTTATAGGGAACGATCCCTTTATAGGTCACTTCGGGTGCCTCCGGGACTGCCTTCCACTTGTTGGGCCAGAAGCTCTTCAGCTCACCATCCTGCCACTGAACGCCCAGGCTTGTCAGATACCCCGGACCCCATCTCAGCTCATGCAGGTGATTGCCTTCGGCATCCTTCAGGTACTCCACCTTGCCCGACGGCACCATATATGACGCATTTTCCAATATGGCTACCAAAGCATCCGCATCGAGGGTCCCGGCCTTCTCAATGGTCGGCGCGAGGGCATATTTTATAGCAGTGTATGTATCGGCAGTGTAGGTCGGTGTTTCGCCGAATCTTTCGACATAGCCGTCAACAAAGGGTTTTGTCAGTTCATTGTACTCGACACTGCGACAATAGGTATTCAGGGTCGCCACATAATTGCCCATCTCCTGCGTGGCCTGCGAGAAGCCATCTTTCTGGGCTTCCACATTTATGCCGACCTGGACGGCGGAAATCTTGAGTTCGCCCGCCTGTCTCGCAAAGGGAATCCCGACCGATGAGGAAAAGACCGTGAAAATAATATGGGCCCCTGAACGCTGGATTGCTGAGAGTTCGGCGGTCACATCGGTCGCTATCGGGGAGGGCCGCCATACGCCTACCAATTCCATGCCCATCTTGGGGATGACACCCTCGGCCGCTTCGATCATGGGCTCAGTCCACATGGCCTTTTCCGCAGCAATAGCAACCTTTATTTTCGGTATGTTCAGGGTCATTTTCATGATAGCTGCGACAGTGCCCAAATGGATGAAGCTCGTTCTGCCGAGGAAAGAAGAATTGAAGGGAGAGCCCCGGAAAAAATATTTGTAGGTATCGTAGTCTTTCGCCACCCGCAGGCAGAGCTCATTATGAGCAGCCCCCACACCGATGAATATCTTCTTGTTTTCCATGGCAATGTCCTGCATGGGCAGAACCGCCTCTGTCCGGAACCCGCCAACGATGAAGTCCACCTTGTCGTTCGTGATGAGCCGTTCCATGGCATTGGTGGCATCGGTGATGTTGATGAATTCGTTGGAATCCGCCTGGACTAGCTCGATGTTCATTTTCTTTTCGCCGACCTGGATGCCGCCTGCGGCGTTGATTTCATCGGCGGCCATGGTCGCCCCGTTCCAGTGACCTATGCCTTGCACGTACTGCATCGGGCCGATCACTCCGATTTTGATGGTAGGAACGACTTCAGGCGGTCGCGTTGCATAGTAAATAAGCGCGACCCCGACAATGACAATGACTATTACTATGATGCTCACCAAGGGTTTCTTCATGTGCCTTACCTCCTTTTAAAACAGTAATAGTTTTATTTTTGGTTAAGACATGTAGAAATGAGAGACACACAGTACCAACCACATTTAGTGAGCAATCTTCTCTGGTGTCGCAGGTGAACTGCAGAAATAGCAGGAGCAGTATGAGTTGAGCGTTAAGAATAATATATGTTTCAAACGGGCACGATATGTCCCCTAATTATCCTTACGATACAGAAAGGCCGACATCTTTTGATCTTATGAGACCTCATTTTCTTGTGCTGCCAGTATATAGGGGATGCTCCTGCAATGTCAAAGAAATTCCGACGGGACGACAGGGTAATTGTCGGAAAAAGCAGTTTGGGATTAAAAAATCTCAGCTGTCGAGCTGCCTGATTTCCGGGGGCATTAATATAGCGTGTTTGTTTCCCAACTCGCGAACGAGCGTGATGAAGCGCGACGGCATGGGGATTTCCCTTGGCACAAGGAGAATCTTCAATTCATTTGCATGGGTGAGGATGTGAAAGCTGTCGATCCCCTCCTGATGATCGCAGAGGACCTGGACCCTGAGCGCATCGGTGAGGGGCACCATCATATCGACGAGTTTCAGCGGAATATCTTTCAGGGTTTCCTCTATCAATGCCCCGTTTTCTTTTACAAATGAGAGGAAGAGTTTCTTCTCATTGGGGGTGCCGAAGATATCGTTGACGACGGCTCCGGTGAGCATGGTGATGAAGGTCGCTTCCCTTTCGGGGTGCTTTTCGCCCAGGTACTCTTTGAGCCGTTTGAATAATACCATTTGGACGACGGTCACTCCCTGTCGCAGGATCGGCACCAGTCTGCTTTCGAACGTTTTCACCACGCTTCCTCCATTTTTGCTGCCCCTCTCTCACCCATTCGCCCTCCCTTTGTCAAGCGAAAATCCGCAACGTCAAAAATCACTGGCTCCTTTCACCGGGAAGAATTATAATTCTCGAAGAGAAATCCGGTTCTGCCGGATGAAAATGGAGGTGCTTTATGGGTTTTGTAAAGTCTTCGGAAGAATTGGAAAAGCTTCTTCTGGAAACCTTTGATTTTTTTAATGCCGAAATGCTCACCGTGGTGTGGGAGACCAAGCCCGAGATCGTTGCACGCCTCCTTCCCCCACCGCTGAAACCGGCCAAACGACCACTGGCTGCCGCCTTTCTTGCGAACTATCCCGAAACGAATTTCAGTGTTGCTTATCAGGAAGGAGCGCTCTTTCTCATGGCCGAATTCAACGGCGAGGAGGGGACCTATTGTCTCGCCATGCCCGTCAATAACGACATGGCCATGATCGGCGGCCGCGAGGTCTTCGGATATCCCAAGAAAATGGCCATCATCGAACTGGGACGCGAAGGAACGATCATGAAGGGCTTCATAGAACGTCACGGTGTGAGATTCCTCGAAATGTCGGTGAATCTCGACGGCACGCTCAATACCGTTGACGCGGCAGAGATTCTTCTCGAGGCCTTCGGGATGGATGACAATCCCGTTCGGACCGTCTTCAATTACAAGTACTTTCCGTCACCGGAAGGGCTCGGATTCGACTACAATCCCCGCCTCATCAGGGAAGAGGTGGAGTTTCACCACACGGTGATGGAGATGGGCTCGGCCGAGATCACGCTCCGGCCTTCCGACCACGATCCCTGGGCGGAGGTGGAGATTGTGCGGGTTCTGGGGGCACTCTATACAAAGGGGAATAATTCGATGCGAAAAGGGGCAACGGTCGCCGAGGTGGACCAGATGGACTTTGCCCCCTATGCGTTTCTGAAGGTCGATCCCTATTAGGACCTGAGGGGGGATCGTTCGCCGCAGTTGAGGCTATTCGCAGGAGATGTCTGGAATATTTTTCCACAGCGTGGAAGTTTCTCGCCGAGAAATTATCCGACGGATGGCCGCGCGGAATATCCTTGCAGTCTCGGATCGTTGGATCTCCCCGCAACAAGTTGCGGGGAAGCTCCGACTGTTAAGGAAAATATTTATTTTTATTCGCTCGCTAACCCCGCCGCAAGTAGCGGGGAATGCGCTCGCTGTTCAGTTCAGAAACGGTATCCCACCGTCATACCGGCAAAGGTCCCGTCAGAGTCACAGAAATCGATGTTGGAATCGGTGGAAACGTATCCCGTTATGACCTTGAGGTAGAGGGCCGGCGATCCGAAAAGGCCCGATATCTGCGCCGTCAGAAACATGGCAAAACGACTGTCTTCCCGTTTTTTCCCGAAAAGCGGGTGGGATTCGTCATACTGATCGAAGGAGTAGGCAAAAACCGGCACCATCAGAAAGGGCGGTGAGCGGTACATCAAAAGTAACGCCGCTCCATAGCCGTCATAGGAATTGCTGGCACCGTCAAAGTCGCCCCGCTCGTAGGTGAGCGAGGGTATCACACTGAAGTCCCGCGTCACATCCATTCGATAATCGGCTGATGCCTCGTAGATGATCCCGTCTCTCGCGAGTGATTTATCGAGTTTCCCTATTTCATCATCCTCAACATCGACGCTGGCAACCTTGAAACTGACGCCGAGCGGTGTGCCTGCGATGGCGCCCAGCGCCGCCTTTCCGCCGTATTTTGTCACATCCGTTTCCTGACGTGAACTGCCCGTCTGGTAGGGATTCTTCCAGGCCTCCTGAAAGGGAACATATATCACCGAGAGATCGAGGATATTTTCCCTCTCCCCGAGCGGGATGACCGTTCCCAGACTCAACCCGAGCTCTTCTCCCTCGCCGGTATCACTCTTCAGATAGACCCCCCGTCCCCCTCCCAGACCCGCACTCATATTGAAGAGGACAACAGGGACGATGGATGATTCGGTCTCGGCTTCTTCGCCGAGACTGCCGATCCGGGCGTCGCTCCCCGTGCTCAAATTATCGCTGCGCTGAAGGTACAAAAACCCCGTTTCGAGACCGCTTCCGAGTCCCCCGTCGTACGCGACCAATCGACAGGGGATGAGCATACTAAGCATAACCGTTATAAGGATTGCTTTTTTCATGATATCTCCCCCGGCAGTTTTTGCAGGCATTCCAGTATACCAATGTACAGGCCCAAAATGGAACAATAATCGTCCGCGCGAGATCATATGACACATACTTTTCACTGTTATTTTTGAGACGGTCATAGTATTGTTTTTCCCGAACGGAAACGGAAGAGTAGAGAATCAAGGGGGGGGAAACACGATGGGGCATCTATCGGGGAAGGAACTGTATCGGGATCTCGGTGAGAAGATTGACGGTTTGATGATGCGCGCGCCTCAAAACGAGCGATTCTATGCCATTCTGAGGGAACTCTATTCCGAAGAGGAAGCGGACGTGGTTATCAAGATGCCCTATGGCCTCGCAAACCTGGAACGGGTCGCCAGGGCAACGGGATACGACAGGACAAAACTGCAGCACATTCTCGAGAGCCTGACGTCGAAGGGGCTCGTCCTCGATATATGGTCGAAGGGCGAATATCACTACATGCCCTCCCCCATGGTCGTGGGAATCTTCGAATTCACGATGATGAGGACTGATGCCGGTCACGATGCCAAGATGTTTGCCCACCTGATGCACGACTACATGCAGGGAGACGATTCCTTCTACGCGAAAAACCTGGAGCAGGGCGAACAGGTTTCCATCATGCGCTCGCTCCCGCACGGCGATGCCATAAGACCCGAGGAATATGTGGAGGTTCTCGACTACGAAAAGGCGGCGGCCCTCGTGGAGGAGGCCGACAGGTACGCCGTTAGTCTCTGCTCCTGCCGCCACAAAGGGTACCATCTCGGCACAAAGGAGTGCGATGTTCCCCTTGAGAGCTGCACGTCCTTCGGGATGGCGGCGAACTATATTATCAGACACAATCTCGGCCGGGAGGTCTCCAAGGAGGAGATGCTTGAAACGCTTGAGCTTTCAAAGGAACACGGCCTCGTCCTCAATGCAGACAACGTTCGGCACAGAATCATGTTCATCTGCCAGTGCTGCAAGTGCTGTTGCGCCACGCTCCAGGGAATCAGCACATTCGGTTTTCCCAACACGGTAGTGACCTCGAGTTTCATCGCCGAAGTCGATGACGAAAACTGCAACGGCTGCGGTCTTTGCGAGAAGGCCTGTCCCATCAACGCCATCGAAATGGTGCCGCTTGAGAACCCTGAAACGAAGAAGAAGAAACAACCCGTCATCGATACCGGCATCTGTCTCGGCTGCGGCGTCTGCGCTCTCAGCTGTAAATTCGAGGGGGTTCATCTAACGAAGAGGAAACAGCGGGTCATTCACCCGGAGACGACTTTCGAGAGGATCATCCTCCAGTCGCTCGAGAGAGGAACGGTCCAGAACCAGCTCTTTGACGATCCGGTCAGTATTTCCCACCGCTTCATGAGAGCCTTTCTCGGAGCGTTTTTCAGACTTTCGCCTGTCAGGAAGGCCCTGATGAGCGATATGCTGCGATCGACCTTCCTTAAATCGGTGAAGGTGGGTGCATATTTTCAGGGAAAGGGGTGGCAGACGGAACTATAACTATATCACTCCGCTTCCTTGTTCCACTTCTCCGGCAACGCGAATCGGCACCGGGAATTCACCTGTAGCTAATGTGGCGAAGACATGTTGCTCGCTCCCTGCGGCGGGGCAAATGATTCTTGTACCGGTGCAATCCGCTCATGCCCGTCAAACACCCTGGAAGGAATGACCATAATCAAAAAAACATGGAGGTGAAGGAGATGAAAAAGGTTGGTGTTTTCATGATGGTTCTATGCCTTTGGATCCTGCTGCCTTTGGCTGCTGAGGCCCCTGCTGCTTTTCAATCAAGCGAGGATGCCCCGGTGCTGAAAATGAATCCGGATACTGAAGGGCTTCATCTGGCCAAAAAAGGGGAAGGAACGGACCCTGCCGGATGGAAAAAAAGGAGCGAGACCCAGGATAAAAGCCTGGAGAGAACGCTTGAACAAAAGGAAGGTGCGCAAGAAGAACTCCTCGAAAAACGGGAAAAGCGTGAACAGAAATGGTTTCAACAGGAAGAGAAGTGGCGAAAAAAGAGGGAGCGGATACAGAACAGGATAGAGAAGATAGAAAAAGAGGAGCTGAAACTCAAGGAAGAGAAGGAAAGGCTTCACAAAGAATTAGAGACGATAGAGGGGGCAGAGAAAGGGGATTGAGGCACTACCGTCTGGCCTCTTTCTGTGAATTGGCGGGAGTGAGTCGCGGAAACACAGGGAATTACTGTTCGAAACTGACACCCTTTTACAGCGAGGACCATTATTACCCCTCATCTACCGATACTGCCCTTTTCAGTGCCACGTAGGTCCGTTCATTATCGTTTGTTGAAAGAATAACACGTGCCGGCGCGTCAACGCTGCTCTTGGTTGCGTAAATATGGTCGATATTGATCCCTATCTGGGCCAGTATCTTCGTTATGGATAAGAGCGCTCCCGGCCTGTTTCGAATCTCCAGCATAATAGCGTCGCGTTCCGCCGCGTAGCCGATATTTCCATCTTTCAGGGCATCCATTGCCCGACGGGTATCATCGACAACCATCAGAGTTATTGCCGTATTCTTATCTTTCATGCCCAGGCCGACGACTCCCTCGATGTTGATACCCCGATTTGCAAGGAATGCCACTATCGTATTCAGCATGCCGGGCTTATTCGCCACGGTTAACATGATCTCCTTTGTCATCGACGCACTTATCAACATCTTTGCACCCCTCCCGTAATATTTTCCGCAAACATTACGCCTTCCAAGAAATGGATGACGACAAATAGTGAGATACCACTGTTACGTTCCGAGAACTGAATGCACAAGAGAACCAGTCCTTTGCGAACTTCATATGCAACGCCCTGATAACAGGTCGTTTTTCAATATAAAATCGGAAACCTTTTATTCGCCATGAAGCGAACTGCCGAGACAAGCGTCCATGCGAAATGCTCAATCTATTCTGCGATTGAGAACCGGTTGAGAACCCATTTGAAGTTGAAAAATTATACGTCGCGCGCGGCAAAGGGTCAAGGTAAATATTGTAATAAGATGGGGCAAAACTAAAGCTCCCCGCAATCCCGTATAACTCCGACAAGTTGCGGGGAATCTCCGATTGTTTAGTATGGTAGAATTTATTTTCTGTGTTTTCCGGCTGAATATAAATTCGTTAACTCTCTTATCCCGATTGTGGGGATTAAGGAAAATGTTTTTCGCTCGCGAACCCCGCCGCAAGCACCGGGGATTGTGCTCGCTGTTCAGTTCAATGACAGCATCAGAGAGGTGCCGCCCGACTTTCTCAACGGCTGGCCCTTTTAATTTTGCTTTTATTCCAGTATAGTATTACCGTTAATCATTATCAGACGGAAAAAAGCGATGCATATCAGATTACTTCTCATTGATGCACTCAATCTTATCCGCCGTGTCTATGCGGCTCAGCCGGGTGAGGACGGAGTGGCGCGAACGGAAAGCGCCCTGACGGCGAGCATTCAGTCACTTGAGCGGGCGCTCCGGGAATGTGGACCGACCCATGCCGTTTCTATTTTCGACAGTCAGGGAAAAGGGTGGCGTCATGAACTCTTCCCCGATTACAAGGCCGGACGGGAATCGATGCCCGAAACACTGTACGCGTCTCTGCCGCAGTTCAAGGCCGCCTTTTCCGAATGCGGCGTTTCATCATTGGAGTTTTCATCTATGGAAGCTGATGATATTATCGGCACACTTGCACACAAAACGGCGGAGAACGGGGGGAATGTCATTATTCTTTCGACAGACAAGGTCTTTTTTCAGCTCCTGTCGAAACGTATCATCGTCCGTGATCACTTCAACAGGAAAGACCTGGATGCAGAGTACGTGAAGGAACGATACGGCGTTTATCCCGAGCAGTTTGAAGATTTTCTAGCACTTTCGGGTGATACCACGAATAATATTTCCGGCGTCGCCGGCGTGGGGCCTAAAAGGGCGGCAAAGTTCCTCAATGAAATCGGAAATCTGGAAGATATTCTCGCCGTTGCCCATACCATACCGGGGAAACCGGGGGAGATGCTTTACCGGCATGGCGACGACGCACGTCTTTCGAAACAACTGGTGGCCCTCAAAACGGACCTCTCCTTCGGTCTGAATCTTAGAGATCTTCGTTACATCCGAGGGGAGGAGCGGGAAAAACCATAGAGGATTAACGGGCGCACAGCGGAGCTAACCCGCTTACAACTGCGGGAGGTTCGTTTATCATACCGAATTTTCCCGGATAGACGATCCGGGATCAGGAAACGTAAGGAGGGAAGAGATGAGAATCGTTGCGAAGAACTATGTAATCCCCGTTCTTATCGCTATTATGGTTACTCTGCTTTCGGCCTGTGCAATTACGAAACCGCCTGAGGTGATGGACCTGGGCGCCCAGCCGGATCTTGCCCGCCACAGCGAAGAATTCAGAAAGGAAATCATAACGGTAACCGATGGCGTCTACGTCGCCGTGGGCTATGGCCTCGCGAATGCAATCCTTATCGAGGGCGATGACGGCGTCATCATCGTCGATACCCTGGAAAGCGTGGAGGCGGCACGCCCCGTCAAGGAGGCCTTCAACAGAATCACCTCCAAACCGGTGAAGGCGATCATCTACACGCACAATCACGCCGATCATATCTTCGGTGCCACGGTGTTCGCCGGTGACGACAATCCCGACGTCTATTCCCACGAAACGACCCTCTATTACATCGACCGGATCCTGAGCATCATCCGCCCCACCATCTACAGGCGAAGTATGCGGCAGTTCGGGACCCTGCTGCCTGAGGGCGGACTCATCAACGCGGGAATCGGGCCGCGTCTTGTCTACGACATGACGAAAACGACGGGGCTCATACGACCGAACAAAACCTTTTCCGGAGAGCGTCTCGACCTCGAAATCGCCGGGGTCAAACTCGATCTTTTCCTTGCGCCGGGTGAGACGAATGACCAGATAGCCCTCTGGCTTCCGGAGAAGAAAACGCTTCTCTGTGCCGACAACTACTATAAATCCTTTCCCAACCTTTACGCCATCAGGGGGACGGCCTACCGCGACGTGAACCTCTGGGTAAAGAGCATCGACACAATGCGTGCGCTTCGACCCGAATACCTCGTTCCGGGTCACACGAGACCGGTGACCGGTGCGGACAGGATTTATGAAACACTTACAAATTATCGCGACGCGATCCAGTTTGTTCATGACCAGACCATACGACACATGAATCTCGGATTTACACCCGACGAAATCGTGGAGCGGGTGAAACTGCCGCCCCACCTTGCAAAGCTTCCCTATCTGCACGAATATTACGGCACCGTACCCTGGTCGGTGCGGGCGGTGTACAATGGTTATATCGGCTGGTTTGACGGAAATCCCTCGAACCTCTTTCCCCTGCCACCCCGTGAAAGGGCAGAGCGATTCGCCGAAATCGCCGGCGGGAAAGAGAAAATTCTCAAAGAGGCGACGAAAGCGGTCTCCGATGGCGAGTATCAATGGGCACTGGAGCTTACCGATTACCTGCTCGTTCTGGAACCGGAAAACCAAATGGCTCGAAATTGCAAGGCCCGGGCTCTGAGGACCCTCGGCGAACGTCAGATTGCCGCCACAGCGAGAAACTACTATCTTACACGGGCCCTGGAATTAGAGGGGACACTGTTCATTGGCGAGCAGGAGATACGAGACCGGGATCTCGTCCACAGTATCCCTCTTACGGCGATTTTCAACTCAATGGCCGTTAACCTCAATGCCGAAAAGAGTGCCGACGTTGAGAGAGTGGTCGGATTTCGCTTCCCCGATACGGGGGATACCTTTACCGTTCATGTACGCAGGGGCGTTGCGGAGATTCAACCGAGACTCCCGGAAAATCCCGACAATACGGTGACCGTCAATTCTCTCGTATGGAAGGAGATTGTCGCCGGAATGAGAAACCCCGCCCTCGCTCTTGTAAAGGGGGATGTTTCAATCGAGGGGGGCACCTTCGAACTGGTAAAGTTTCTGGCGCTCTTCAAATGAGAGCGAAACGTCCTCGACGAAGGACCCTTTTTCACGCCGGATCATCGAGGTGGCCGAAGAGGGCCTCCAATTTCGCCTCGTTTTTCTTCATATCATTGGAGCCATCCCAGAAAAGGCCTATTTTGTAGAGAAGCCAGAGGGCCTGAAGAGGTGTCAGTTTTTCCAGCTTTTCGATTAAAAGATCGGGGTTCGTTTTGAATTGACTGCTCGGTCCCTCGTACTTTTCCACATCCTCGAAATCCCATATAACCAGTGAGGGCCATTCGGAAAGCCGCTCCAGTTCCATATCAGAATTCTTGAAGACTTCGCAGAGGAGCAAAATCTCACGCCTGGCAAAACATCCCTGAAGCTCCCTGCCCGCCATATCGAGAAGGGCATAAAAGTACCGCAGGTCCTCCTCTACAGAGGCGGAAAGACCGCTTACCCTCTCCGGTATTATCCCTCTTAAGTCTCCCGCTATGTGAAGATCGGCATCCATAGTATCCACCCCCTTTGCTCGAGACCGTCATACTACCCCCAATCCCCTTTCGATGCAACGGCCTTTCCCTCCACCGTTAACAGTAAATTTCAGGTTTTCCCGCCCCCAAAATCAGGAATCCCCTGATGGTAAGAATTGCCCCCATCATTTAATGAGCACCATGAAGGTGTAGTGGAAAATTTCAAGGTAAGGAGGTCACGACAGATGACAAACAACAAACATTTAAGAAAAGCCGACAATCTCAACCATATCCTGAATCCTGCAACATATAACTGGGCGAACGGCAACGGAACGCTTTACAACAATTTTTTCCCCAATGTGAAATCGGGACTCCAATGGCTGACGGAAAAATACGAGGAGCAGAGCGGAATCCGAATGGAGTTCAAAAACGGAAAGGGTCCCGTAGACGTGGATAAAGACGTGAATTTCCTCCTCTTTCATGCTACATACGAATTACTCACCTCTATCTACGAACGCGGGGCCGCAAAAAACGTCCTGGTATCGATTGAGCCAAAGGGAAAAAATATCAAGGTAAGTATCGAAGACGACGGAGAAGGTTTTGACGTATCGGACACCAGATCCCTTACGGCCTATTCGGAAGAGCGCTCCCTTCTGAGGCTGAACGAAGAGTTGAAATGTCTCGGCGGACGCCTGAGCGTCGAGTCCAAAGAGTACGAGGGAACACGGGTAACGATAACCGTTCCCCCTTACGCGGCAGAAAACTGCGGCACAAGCATGATCATGTAACGATTTTTTAGCGCGAGGAGCTTTACAATGCAGGTACCGATGACACCGGCGAGAATTCTTGAAAGGGCGGTGAAACTGTATCCCGAAAAGGAGGCCATAATTGACGGAGACATACGGCTGACCTACAGGGAATTTTACGCTCGTGTCAACCGCACCTCCCGCGCGATCGAAGGACTGGGAATATCGAGAGGGGGACGCGTTGCTATTCTGGACTACAATTCCCACCGCTATATGGAAGCCTATTTCGGCATGGCCCTGGCGCGGCGGGTACTTCTTCCCCTGAATACGAGACTTTCTCACGACGAATATGTATACATATTGAACAATTCCGGGGCGGAAGCCGTGATATTTCACGCTGATTTTAGACCGATTGTTGATACGATAAGGAAGCGGGTTACCACTGTTAAGCACTACTATATCGCCGAGGGTTCACACGATAACGACAACTGGATTTCCGGATCATACGAAACGCTCATAAACACGGCTTCCCCCGACCCGGTCCCCTTTAACCTGAAGGATGAAAACGAGACCCTGAATCTTTACTATACAAGCGGTACAACGGGAAAGCCGAAGGGGGTCATGCTCACCCACAGAAACATCTATGCAAATGCCCTGACGACCATTATTTCCTTTCAACTTACCGACACAACCTGCTGGTACCACATAGCCCCGCTCTTCCATATTGCCGACGCCTTTTTTATCTGGTCCGTCACCTATCAGGGGGGTCGTCACATTTTGCAGCGGAGTTTCGATACAAAGACCATCCTCAAAACTATTCAGGATAAAGGGATAACTTCCACGGTCATGGTACCCACCATGATCAATTTCCTCCTTGATGAGCCGGAAATCGACCGCTATGATCTGTCATCGCTCGAGTGGGTTATGGTGGGCGGGTCGCCCATGTCACCTGCCAATGCGAAGCGGATGATGGAAAAATTCGGATGCCGCTATATCTCCGGTTACGGCCTGACGGAAACGACACCGCTCCTCACCGTGGGTAACATAAAAGATACCCTGGCCGCGGAATCGGAGAACAAAAGGATGACCTATCTGACACGCACCGGTATCGATGCGATCGGCGTTGATATCAGGGTGGTGGACGAAAGCGGTAATGATATTCCCCGCGATGGAACAGCCGTCGGGGAGATTATCGTGCGGGGCGACAACGTGATGAAGGGATACTGGAACCTCCCCGAAGAAACTGCCCAGGCCATAAAGGATGATTACTTCTACACCGGAGATCTTGCCACCGTTGATCCCGAGGGGTATGTCCTGATTGTCGACAGATCAAAGGATGTCATCATAAGCGGGGGTGAAAACATCACCTCGGTGGAGATTGAAAATGCGATCTATACAAATCCGAAAGTCCTCGAATGCGCCGTCATCCCTGTGCCCGATGAGAAGTGGGGCGAGGTGACCAAGGCTGTCGTATCTCTGAAAAAAGGTGTTCACATGACGGACCGGGAACTTGTTGACTATTGCAGGGACCGTTTGGCCCATTTCAAGGTCCCCCGGTATGTCGATTTTGTCAGCGACTTTCCCCGGACCGGATCCGGAAAGATACGGAAGACCGAACTCAGGAAAACACACGGTATCGCCGCGTAAACGTCGCTTGTCTCACGCAGACACTTTCTGATTGACAGATATTTTCAAATTCCCTATACTTTTTCGACCAAACAGGCACATTCTTATACGATTTATACGATTCAACGTTATTTTTTAAACCAAATCATGCAGTAAAGGTTCTTCCGTTTACTGCTGCTGACTTACTCTATCAACATAAAATCCATGCATAAGGAGGACCGAAAGATGAGATTCAAGATGCTTATTGTTTTATCCGTTTTTTTATTCGGTCTTATCATGCCATTTCATGCATCTGACGCCGCGGAATCGAAGCTCCTGAAAGAAGCCGGAGACACCCTGACAAAGACCTCTGAAAGCTTAAAGAATGTGAATCAGAAACTCGCTGTCAGCAACGCCCTCTCCGCGCTCGATGCCGCGCAGGCGGCACTCAAAAAGGGTGACGAGAACGAGGCCAAAAAGAAAAAGCGAGAGTCGCTGAAATGGCTGGTGCAGGCGGTGCGGGAATGTATGGACCCCGGCACGGCACCGGGTAAAATCAGTGATGCCCTGAAAGAGGAAGGGGCGATGAGTGAAATGGGGCAGAGCAGATTCAATACGCTTATGAATGCCCTCGTCAACGGGAAGAAAAAGAAAAAAGCCTCCGATTTTCCAATCTTTGAGGGTATGGCCCTCAATCAGATCGTCCTTGCACTCAACGAGGTCATCGACTGGGGAGGCGATGGATTCCACCCGAACAAGGCCCTCAAGTGGTACCTCAACGCGGCCGCAAGCTGCGAAGATGTTCAGGACCTTATCAACGAACTCCTCGATTACATGCATGAACACGCCGATCTCACCGGCATCAACGATATGAGCGACGAGGGATACCAAAAGGCGAAAGAAATGGTGGACGAGCTCTACAAGATGAAAGAAAAGGGTGCCTCTCCGGATGAAATCATAGACTTCGCCGAGAAAATCAAGAAATTCCTCGAAGAGGACGGAACCAAGGTCGGCCGGGCACGGATGGCAGAACTCATAAAGAAAGGTGAAGAGGGAGAAGCAAAGAAGGAAGAAACGGTACAGTCCGCCCCGGTAACAACGGTTACTTTCACCGCGCTCGACGGCGACACGAATATCAACAAGGATTACCTGGGAGAGGTTGAGACAATACAGTTTCTGGCCGTCGACGATACTGAAATCGATCCGAAAGAGGTCGATCCCGATATTGCGGGACACAACGATTCCTTCACCATCTCTGTCGGGAAGGCGGCAAAGATTGGGAGTATCGTTCTCGTTGGAACGGCCGGCATTATCAAACTTGTTCAGGACGGAAGCGGCGGGGCATCCTCCACATTTAAGGGTATAGAGCCGAAAGACGGTTCCATCGATCTTCGGAACGGCCGTATGAATGAAACCCTGAATGTTAAGAGGGGCATCCCCGACATGGCATACGCCCCGCAGGATCACGCCGTAACAATAGACGGAAACCCCGTCAGGGTCATCGCGACGAGGGCCGACCAGATAGCGGTACAGGGAGACAACATCAGCGTATCGCTGGGGGGTGAAAGTCAGGTGGAAATTACGTCACCCTCAGAAACAATTTTGTCCGACAAATGCCCCACCTGGGGGTACAATATTTCCCTGCCCCAGGCGGTCAAGATCAATGTGTGGATACCGATCATGGCCGAGGTGTTCGGCCTTTCCCCCACGGAGAAGGTGTCCTTTCACTTTATGCCGGCTCCCGGTCAGGAAATTATGCCCACTGACATCACCATTCCCGCCGCCGATCTCGTTTTTCCGCCATCAACCGTGGCCGAGTTGAAGGTCTTAACACCGGGGCCCCAGGGCCTTGATGTAGTGGTAACCAGAGAAACAGACTAGGGAAACGGAGGTGTGCAATGAAAAGGACGGTATTTATGGTTCTCGTTTCCGGGCTCCTTATGTTCCCCCTTCTCGGAGAGGCCGCGACGAAAAAAGTACCGGACGCTTCCGCCACCAGGATCGATTTCTTCGCCTACGACGAGCAGAAGGAAAGGGAAACGGAAAAACCCTGGCAGCGGCTTCGAGTTATGGTCTTCGGTGGTACCGGTTACCCTGAGATGGACGCACTCGACCGCTACATCGACTGGATAAACACCTCGTATGACGGAACGGTTGACCATATTGATCACTACTGGCACTGCGGTTTCGGCATTGAGCTTCCCCTTTCCGACGGATTCTTCGCGGGCATCGGATACGAAAGAATCGAGGTTGATGCCGAGGGAACGACAACATTCTTGTCGGCGACGAACAATTTCAGCATCGATCTCGAGGTCGATGGCGGTGAAATCTACGTCGGGAAGATCTGGCCGCGAATAGCGGGCTCGCTCGCCGCGGAGGCCGTCGCGGGTGTCGGGTATTACGTCTCGGATTATTCGGAGCGGGAGAACGGGTACCATATCTCGGGAGATGACAAAAAGCCGGGGTTTCGGCTCGGTGGCGGTCTTGCCTATGGCATTTCAAAAAATCTGGCCCTCTCGGTGGAGGTGAATTATCGATGGCTGAAGTTCGATGAATATGAGGACGGTGGAAATGTCATTAAATTCGTTACATCGGAACCTGTCGAAGTCGATTTCTCCGGAATGACGGTAACCGGCAAGATACGCTGGAGATTTTAGAAAAAGGTCCTATTGTCTTTCGATAAAAAAAAAGGGGGGGCTCACAGCAGCTTCCCCCTTTTTCATATCTTCATGCAGCCTTTCTCATGTATGCAGTTCCACCACATCACCGTCCTGCATGATATAGTCACGCTGCACCATCTGGCCGTCTCGCACTGCCGTCCCCCATATCCTGGCATATCTCAGCTTCACCACAAAATCCTTGTGAATCTTTTCGGCGAGGTCTTCCAGGGTGCTCTCCCGGGGAATCACGAAGGGTTCTTCCAGGTCGGGTTCTTTACCGGGACTCTTCGTGTACACCCGGATGACACGGGAGAGGTCATAGAGCATCCCCAGAAATTCCGTACAATGCTTTCCCCGTTCAATTGAAATGCCTATGGCGGGAACCTTTATATCCGTCAGCTCCAGAAAGGTTTCAAAGTCCTCCTCGTCCTTTTCATCATCCATCTTGTTGGCAACGACAACCATCTTCTTGATGAAAGGAGTCTTTGTGAGATTATCGGGGACGGGGAGCCCTTCGGGAAAAATGCGGAATGTTTCAAGGATGTAAAAAGTGTCCTCAAACTGCCCTATCGGATCATCGGAAATATCGACAAGAATAACAACGATATCGGCACGGCGGATCAGATCCGCCATCAAAGGATCAACATAATCCTTCGTAATGGGAGGCGTATCCACGAGTTGAAACTGTATGTTTTCGTAGGGTGCCATCCCCGGCGTTGGTTTGTGTGTGGTATGGGGAAATTCGGCCACCTCGGGCGAGGCCTTTGTCAGTGTTGCGATGAGAGAAGATTTTCCCGTATTGGGAGGACCGATAACGACAACCTGAGCTGCTCCTTCTTTGTCAATGGAAAAGGCGGTCTTGTGCCTTGAACTTCCCTTTTTCTTCTGTGACTGGTCTTTATGCTTGGAAAGTCGCCGACGGAGGGCAGCCCGAAGCTTGTCAGTACCCTTGTGCTTGGGTATGACAGCAAGCATTTCTTCGAGGGCCTCTACCTTGGAATCAGGCGTACTGGCCTCTCGGTAACGCTTTTCCGCTTCTAAATATTGTGGTGGAAGATTGGCCGGCACAGACTTTTAAATCCTGTCAGTAATTTTCCCCTTGTGGATAGGCATCAAAAATCGGCGCAGGATTCTACTTCTTTTTAAGCTCCGACCCGCAACAGGAAAAGGTGCAGGGATCGTGCCCGGGATGGCATTCACACTCCTCCGCCGGTTTTTCGGTATTCTTGCATTCCTTCATGACCTTAAGCTCAATTCCGCACTCTTCGCAATAGTAAATTTCACCCCTTTTCATCTCATGGCAATTCGGCATAGCACATACCTCCATGTTTTAATGAAAGGCTCTCGACGCAATAGTCAAGGGCTTACCCCTACTATTCATATACAAAGAGCAAGGGTCGCTTTTTTTACCTACCCCTGCGGATTACGCTTCCTTATCCTTATCTTCCTTATAGAAATTTGTCAGAAATTCTGACTCCATTGGGGAGAGATTGAATTCCTGTCCCGCCTTCATGATCAGCTTGGAAATGGGTGTTCCGTCATCATCCTGTATTTTAGATGAAATCCACTTAATCGCCTGCCTCATTTTTTCACCCTTTGGTTGAACTACTGTCATTCCCGTACTCCTTTCTGAAAAGCCATCGTCCATCGTTACAAAACGGTATGATTGATTTTACACTATAGTTTGAATATTATCTATCCCGTTTTTAAAATTCTTTCAACCCGCCACATCAATCGCTCTACACATCTGCCGGGTAATATGAAAGGCAGACTTGAATAATAAAGAAACAATGATTATATTGAATCATAGAGTAAGCATTTGTGATCAGGAGTTCAACCGATGAAAGAAATGGCAATTTTGTTTTTGATAATAACCGCATGGATCGTTTTGCAGGCATACATACTTCCCCGAATGGGGGTATCCACCTGAATGAGCGAGGCCTGCCAGGTGGCAGACAAAAAGGATTCCAAAACGAAAGGCAACTCACCCTCGAAAAGAGGGAGTAAATAGAGATAGTTTCTCTTATTTTATGTTTGACACGTCACCAAGATTACTTTACTAAGCGCATATCAGCCAAAAGGGTCCTCTATGAGAGCAACAATAGCACGTTATAGCGCGCTTTTTATGTGCCTTTTTCTTACATTTGTTTTCGCTCAGTCCCCCTCACAGGCGGCTATGCAAACGGTTACCCTCAAGATTTCCGGTTGCTGGACCTGATCGGGCAAGTACAGGATAAGGTCTATCCTGAAAAATAATGAAGGTGTCACCGATTTCTCGATGGATAGAATAAACTCCCGGATCACTATTACCCTCGATGATAAAAAAACAAGCGTTGAAACAATAATCGGAGACATCAGAAAGTGCGGATTTACTATTACGGAACGAATTGATTCCGTCGGCACAGAAGCTTCGGAAAAAACACAGGAAACCCCTTTAAATCAATGATATTTACCTTGACAAATCAATATAATTGCTCTAAGTAGCGCAGTTCGAAAACCAAAGCGAAAACCCAAGGAGATAAGAAACGTGGACGAAGCGTCGCCCATACATCGTTATTCGGCAGCACTGACCTGTTTGATGGTATGTATA